>NZ_AJQY01000068.1:0-4303 GCF_000296875.1 Streptococcus sp. GMD1S
GTTTGTCCTTTAGGTCCTTCAGACTCATCATCTGTAGAAGTTGGTTTAACAGGTATTACAGTTGGAGTATACGTTGCTGTAGCAGTTGCTGTAATATCCGTATAATTAGCATCTTTTCCTAATTTTGCAGTAAGTGAAACTGTGACAGGTGTAGCTGTACCGGTAAATGTCTTCAATGGAACAAAAGTTACTTCACCTGTTTCATTATTAATTGAGTAGGTACCCTGACCATCAATTGTTAGAGTATCAACAAATCCACCTGTTTTTGGATCTACTAACTTAGCAGGCGAAGAAGCACTTGGTTTTACTGGTGATCCATCTCCAACAGATGTAAAGGTTGGAGTTTCTTTTTGAGTAGCACCTTGAATATCAGTCGAAGTCACATTATGTCCTTCAATCGTATCAGTTACTGTAATATGGTAGGTTGTTGTAGCGGTTGATGAATCAACTCCATGATCAACTCCCGACTCAGTTCCACTGATTGTTGCTTCAGTAGTATAATTTCCATTACTATCAATAACATCAATCTTAACAGTATATACTCCTACTTCATTTAAGCTATATCCACTAGCAATATTATAGTTATTTGCATCTTGTTTGGTATCAAATACTTTTTGAACTCCTGAAGGCGATGTTACTGTGATTCTAGTGATATAGGTAGTTTTTCCATATTTAGTATCTTCAGAGTCTGAGATGCTTACTGCAGCTTTTGCTTCATTACGAAGGTCAACAGCTGTACCTTTTGTTGAAGTATAATCTTGTGAAGTTGCTGTTGGTTTTGTATTTACTACAGTTGCCACATCAGTATTTGTTGCAATCGTCCCTCTAATAATACCACCAAATCCTGACTTAGTATGAACTTCCCAAGAGTCATTTTCAAGCTTAGTAGCAGTCACTTCAGTTCCATCAGATGACGCCCAGGTATTTGAATGTTTATCGTAAGTGACAGTTACTGACATTCCATCTCCTACCTGATTAGTATTCTTAGAAACATAAATCGTTTCTGGACGAGTTGGCGTTTCTACACTTGTCACTTTCCCAGTGCTATCAAGCTGTCGAATGTACTCATAGATATAAAATTTCATACCACCGTCTTGCTGAGCTTCTGTGTACACTTGACGTTTAGTCCATCTTGTCGTACCATCACCATTCAGTGTTTTACTTTCAGCATAGTCGCCAGGTAACTCCCAGTGTCCGGTAGCCTTATTAAAAGTAGCAGTATGTTTTTGCCCATCTGTTCCATTTAATTCAACTTGTTCACGTAAGAAAGTTCCCTTAACATTTTCAGCAGATGCTTCTACTCTAATATTGTCCACACCAACTTTGGCAGTCGCCTCTGATGTCACAGGAATATTAAAGACTGTATCGGAATCTACAATACCTAATTCTTGATTTTCAGAAACAGCTGTGTTGGTTGAACCACTGTCTACGAGCCATTTGCCATTAACTGCTTTTAGATTGGTTACAGTACCATCCGGCATTGTTACCTTAGCACTTGATGCACCTTTAGAAATTTTAACTGGTACAACTGTTGAGTAAGTTTCAACGTTTTGAACCTCAATCTTTGGTTTCACGACTAATGTTACAGTAGCATGCGCTTCTTGTCCAGATTGGTTCCAAACATTATTATTAGCCAACTTATCATAATCTTTTGCAAATACGGAGACTGTGTAAATTCCTGCTTCAGTTAATTTTCCAGAAATGATTCCTTTCCCCATATTCGTTTGATCAGCAGCTTGCTCTTCAGAAGTACTATTAGCAACACTATATTTAGTTCCTGGAATTAATACTTTAGAATCATCTAATTGTTCACTAATAGTGTTATATCCTGAAATTCCTGTCACTGCTCTAGAGAATCTTTGAGGTACTCTTACAACTTTGCCTTCAACCGTCGTATAGTTATAAGTTCCTCGACTATTGGCTGGTGTTGCACTTGCACCTGACTCATCATAGAATTGAATATTTACATTAGCATCGTCACCAACAATACGATCATAACGCTCAGAATCTGATTTTATTTTAGGAGGCGTACTATCTTGCCACCCGACCCAGCCAGCACGAAGATTCTGAATTTGGAAAGTTACCGTTCGACCATCTGTATTGGTCGCAGTAATATTAAATCGTAAATCATAAACTCCATTTTCAATATCCGCTATAACTTTTCCTTGAATTGTGTCTGTTTCTGAATCGTATGTCAATCCCGGCACAAGGTTAGTTGGTGTTACAGAAGTTAAACTCCAACCAGCTTGCTTGGCTTTTTCTGTAACTGCAATACGATCTTTCAAACCTTTAATATAAACTCTGTCAACTCCTTGTTCATACCCATAGCCATAAATTTCTGTAGCTAGGTATTCATAACCACCGTTAGCAGAGTAAATCGATGTTGCAGCGTTTAAAATTCTTGACCCATCCGCACGGAGTTTATTTCTCCAAAGTGGTGCTTCTTCAGCTAACTTTTTAGCAGCATCAGGGGTTAATGGATAGTCTACACGTCCTTTGTTGTTATGACCAGTTTTTCCACCTTGTTCTGTATGCATCCCATTTCCAGCATTTGTATCATTACCAACCCGCTGATTAGAATAGACTTCAATCTCTAGACCTGTAGCATCAGTACCCGTAATTAATTTAATTTCTTGTACTGGAATTGTATAGGTATCTTTACCAGTATGATTTGCAGCGTTTGTTTCCGATGCATGAGTTGTGTTAGAACCCTCTTCGGCATAGAAATCTTGAGCAGCCAAAGCGACTCCAAAGTTTCCATCTTTTCCGATTCCTGCTTTTTTTAGCTCATTATATACTGCAAGAATTGACTCGTTCAAACGTGACAATTGTTCATTGCCTTGTTTAGCTGTAACGCTATCCGTAGCTAACACTTTTTTAGCTTCCGCAATAACTTCCTTATTATTAGCTATCGCCGCCTCAATTGCCGCTTTGTTTTCAGCCTCAAGCTTATTTTTCCGGACTGCTTCAGTTGCTAAAACATTGGTTACCTCAGCTTCAGAGGTAACTTGTTCTAAAACTTTTTTACCTTCTTGGACTGGTTCGACAGTTTCTTTTATTTCTTCTACTTTTTCTGCTTTTTCTGTAGATTCCGTTATTTTCCCAACTTCGACAGACTCAGCAAATACCGTAATTAAATCCTTAATCTTAGCAAGTTCAGTATCCACTTCCTCTTGCTCAACTATCTCTTTTGAGATGACAGATTTCGCAGAATCTAATTGTTCTTTAGCAGATGTTAGTACCAAGTCATCTATATTCTTTGCTGTTTTTACTTTCTCTTCAAGTTCTGTAATTTTTTTAACTAAATCCGTTTTATCAACCGTCTTAAGGACAACTTCTTTTTCTTTTTTTATCGAAGTTTCTGGTTTTTCTGTTTCCGTAGAAGATTCCGCATTCAATGTCGATGTTGAAACAAGCGTAGTATCTGCTCCTTGAAGTTCCATCGCTGATACTGCTCCATTGCCTAAAAACATCAAACCTGCTGAAATTGCTACTGATGCCGCTCCAAAACTATACTTTCGAATCCCATATCGAATGTATTTCTCCGTTCTAAAACCCTGTTGCTTACTCTTCATAAGAAAAACAACCTCCCTATTTTTATTATATCGATATTGAAATATAGAAAAAAAACGAAATTTCTTCCCTACTCAAAAGATGGTCTTTAAATTTCATTATTCTAAAAGGATTATATCCTCGTATTCAATATGCATATTCATACTAACACTTTTTTATATCTTTTTCAACATTTTTAATAAATTTATTTGAGAAAAATACAAAAATAATTTAACATCAAATACTTTAAAATGCCAACATTCACATAGGTTTACATCATGTAAATTTCAGATATTATTTATCTTATAATTAAATAAAATACACTTTTATGTATTAATTTGTTTTTTAGGGTTTTGTAGAAGTTGAATTTTTCCCACCCTTATATTGTTATAACAAAAAAATTTCTATAAGAAGTACACAAATCAAACAGTATATTTCTTAACCGTTATTTATAGATTATCATGAAAATTTGACTTAGAGGCCGAAACTCTAAACCTTGACTAGAGATTCATTTTTTGTTAAAATGTAACAAATCTTATTACATCTATCATAAGATAATCCGTGAAAGGACTTCAACTATGAAATCATTAAAAGGTATTTTATTTATCGGGCTTAGTATGTTTCTGACTATCCTAGCTTGGCTCAGTTCAGGTGTTAGTCAGTTTCTAATCCCTGGTTTAGCTCTCACTACTCTTTCACTTACTTTTATACTAGCTAGCCGTTTACCCCTGCTTGAAGCTTGGTTTAACGG
>NZ_AJQY01000069.1:0-4286 GCF_000296875.1 Streptococcus sp. GMD1S
TCCAAGATGTGCTATAATATAGGTAGAGAGTTCCCATTCATTTAGGATTATGTGGTATTCAACCTCTCTCAATTTTTCCAGATTGGAGGACTATTGCCATGCGGAATTATCTTAAGTATATTCCATACTACCTTGTCATTTTCTTCTTTTACTGGCCCCTCTATGAGCTCCTCTCTCTATTCATCTCTGACCCATATACACTGAAGGGACTATACATTTACAACATCGTCCTCTTTTCACCTCTGGTAACCTTTATCGTATCGCTACTTTATAGCTATCGATTTCATTTCTCACTTTGGTGGCTACTCGGTATTGGTTTGCTCTATTGCTTTACCATCATCACCTTTGGTGAGTTCATCCTGCTTTACTTCCTAGCCTATGAACTCTTTGCCCTACTTGGGTTGGTTTCTGGTGTGAGTATCAAGCATCTCTTCCAGAGAGCGAAAAACAAAAAAATTATACAAAAACCTTGAAAATTCTCGCAATCATGCTATAATAATGCATAGAGACAAGTCACTTAGTCCCTTTCTACTAGAGAGTGCGTGGTTGCTGGAAACGCATAGAAAGCCTAAACTGATACTACTCTACTGACTTTTATGCAAACATAAAACGGTGGCTACGTTAAAGCCAATCAGAGGTGTCCCTCTTTTTTGAGGAACATAAATGAAGGTGGAACCACGTTGCGACGTCCTTTTAGGATGTCGTTTTTTGTTTGGAGAGTATTAACGACAAAGTTAAGATGAAATTTAGCCAAGAGCTGAAATGAGGTGATAGATTTGAAGAAAATATTATCTTGGATGATCACTTGTACCTTCCTTTTACTCTATGTCTGGCTAATGAATACGCTCAGTCTATGGGGGACGGAAAATATTGTCGTCTTTTCATTTTTTCTACTCATTCCTCTCTTACCATTCCTTGCCCCCTTTCTTGGTATCTTAATGTTTTTCAACAACAAGAAACTCATTACAACAGGATATCTTTTCAGTTTGACAGCTGGTATCTATTTGGTCAATGCGATAAAAAGCTATCCGATAAGGATATACATGAGAGGCGAGATGACTCAGGAGGAATATCTGTCTCTCATCCTTTCCTTGGTATGCTATCTATGTATTTCTACGCTTTTCTTTATTTTCAGACTGAAAAAGTTAAAATGAAATTGATTTAGCAAATCAATTGTGATCATTCTTTATTGATATCTAGCTTCCCACTTCTTCAAACCTCAGTTATAAAAATACGATAAATATTTAAGGAGAAAACCATGATTAAGATTACTTTCCCAGATGGCGCTGTTCGTGAATTCGAATCTGGCGTTACTACTTTTGAAATTGCCCAATCTATCAGCAATTCCCTAGCTAAAAAAGCCTTGGCTGGTAAATTCAACGGCAAACTCATCGACACGACTCGTGCTATCACTGAAGATGGAAGCATCGAAATCGTGACACCTGATCACGAAGATGCCCTTCCGATCTTGCGTCACTCAGCTGCTCACTTGTTTGCCCAAGCAGCTCGTCGCCTTTTCCCAGACATTCACTTGGGAGTCGGTCCTGCTATCGAAGATGGCTTCTACTACGATACCGACAATACTGCTGGTCAAATCTCTAACGAAGACCTGCCTCGTATCGAAGAAGAAATGCAAAAAATCGTCAAAGAAAACTTCCCATCTATCCGTGAGGAAGTATCGAAAGACGAAGCACGTGAAATCTTCAAAAACGACCCTTACAAGTTGGAATTGATTGAAGAACACTCAGAAGACGAAGGCGGTTTGACTATCTACCGTCAGGGGGAATACGTGGACCTTTGCCGTGGACCTCACGTCCCATCAACAGGCCGTATCCAAATCTTCCACCTTCTCCATGTAGCAGGTGCTTACTGGCGTGGAAATAGCGACAACGCGATGATGCAACGTATCTACGGTACAGCTTGGTTTGACAAGAAAGACTTGAAGAACTACCTTCAAATGCGTGAAGAGGCCAAAGAACGTGACCACCGTAAACTTGGTAAAGAGCTTGACCTCTTCATGATTTCACAAGAAGTTGGTCAAGGTTTGCCATTCTGGTTGCCAAACGGTGCGACTATCCGTCGTGAATTGGAACGCTACATCGTCGACAAAGAGTTGGCTTCTGGCTACCAACACGTTTACACTCCACCACTTGCTTCTGTTGAGCTTTACAAGACTTCTGGTCACTGGGATCATTACCAAGAGGACATGTTCCCAACCATGGACATGGGTGACGGGGAAGAATTTGTCCTTCGTCCAATGAACTGCCCACACCACATCCAAGTCTTCAAACACCATGTTCACTCTTACCGTGAATTGCCAATCCGTATCGCTGAAATCGGTATGATGCACCGCTACGAGAAATCTGGTGCCCTCACAGGTCTTCAACGTGTGCGTGAGATGTCACTCAACGACGGTCACCTCTTTGTTACTCCAGAACAAATCCAAGAAGAATTCCAACGTGCCCTTCAGTTGATTATCGATGTTTATGAAGACTTCAACTTGACTGAATACCGCTTCCGTCTCTCTCTTCGTGACCCTCAAGATACTCACAAGTACTTTGACAACGATGAGATGTGGGAAAATGCCCAAACCATGCTTCGTGCAGCACTTGATGAAATGGGTGTTGACTACTTTGAAGCTGAAGGTGAAGCAGCCTTCTACGGACCAAAATTGGATATCCAAGTTAAGACAGCTCTCGGAAAAGAAGAAACCCTTTCGACTATCCAGCTTGACTTCTTGCTTCCAGAACGCTTCGACCTCAAATACATCGGGGCTGACGGTGAAGAACACCGTCCAGTTATGATTCACCGTGGGGTTATTTCAACCATGGAACGCTTCACAGCTATCTTGATTGAGAACTACAAAGGTGCCTTCCCAACATGGCTTGCACCACACCAAGTAACTCTCATCCCAGTTTCTAACGAAAAACACGTAGACTACGCATGGGAAGTGGCTAAGAAACTCCGTGACCGCGGTGTCCGTGCAGATGTAGATGAGCGCAACGAAAAAATGCAGTTCAAGATCCGTGCTTCTCAAACTAGCAAGATTCCTTACCAATTGATTGTTGGGGATAAGGAAATGGAAGACGGAACAGTCAATGTTCGTCGCTATGGACAAAAGGAAACACAAACTGTCTCAGTTGATGACTTTGTCCAAGCTATCCTTGCTGATATCGCCAACAAATCACGTGTGGAAAAATAAAACGATCACTGTCTGAGAAACATTTTTCAGTAAGAAAAAGCAACAACTGAAATAGTTATTGCTTTTTTATATTTTATTTAACCTGAGCTAGTCGTGATTGGTCAAACCACCACAAATGGTATCCTCATCAACAATCCTTTCTATCCACTAACTGTTGGATATAGGATATCCTCCCAAGATTTGCTTCCTCGAGTTAGAAAAGTTCAATATCCTCAATCCTTGTCTGCTTCATTTTCTTTTACGAGATCTTTTTGTGAATCTTTTTCAGAGAGTTTTTGATCGATATACTTGTTAATGTTTTCATAAAATTCCTTGGTCATCTCACTATCTAATTTTGTCGAATTATGGACTTGATTGACTTTTAATTGAACAGATTGAATACCGTAAGAGGCTTGTTTTTGATGGAGCGTTTCTAATTCTTCTTCTGAAATCGGATCTCCAACAACTGTCAAGACCAATTCATTGTCCCTAGACTTGTAGACTTGATTAATGACCGTATGATTAGAGAACTCTTTTCCTACAAACTGTTTGATCCCTTCTTTTCGCGCTTGATCTATCGTCAGAGTGACTGCTGAATAACTGGCTGGAAGAACCAATAATACAATCAAGGATGTCAAGCCAATTTTCATTTTAATGTTTAGCTCTTTAAATGAACTTAAGGGAGATTTCCTCATCAAAATTCTTGTTCCAACAATATTTGTTAACATGATGAAGACACAGTTGATCAAGAAAAGATAGAGAGCCCCGAATAAAAATCGTACATTTCCATTAGCTAAACCATAACCTGCAGTACAGATAGGTGGCATCAGAGCTGTTGCAATAGCTACTCCTGGCACGATATTGTTTGCTTCTTTTTTCCTTGAACCAATTACGCCTGCTATCCCACCAGCAATAGCAATGAGAACATCCCAAATGGTTGGAGAGGTTCGTGCAATCAATTCGCTACTTGCATAAGATAAGGGAGAAATCCAGAAATACAGAGTCGAAACAAGCAAGCTGACCAATACTTGAGTAAATAAAACCTCTAAAGATTGCTTGATTAAACGCGTATCAAAAATAGCTAAACCGAATCCTAGTCCAACAA
>NZ_AJQY01000070.1:0-4245 GCF_000296875.1 Streptococcus sp. GMD1S
GCTTTTTCAATCATGCTAAGGGCAATACGGTCTTTTACTGACGATCCAGGGTTAAAAGCTTCTAGTTTAACATAGACGTCTGCAGCACCCTCTGGAACAATGTTGTTGAGTTTAACAATCGGTGTTTGTCCAATAAGTTCAGTGATATTATTATAAATAGTCATAGATATACCTCTTTGTATAAGATGATACTAGTATAACGCGCTTAAGGCTATTTGTAAAATATAGAAATCCTATCAAAGTGATAGGATTTTTTTATATCAAAGGTCTAAGCCATTAATTTTTAATCGATTGTGATAAGCCAATTCTAATAAATAGGTGTAAAGAGGGAGGATGTCCGTTTTTTTAGGGAATTCAAATTTATGGAAACTCAGATGCTCATTATGTGCTTTAAGAGAGATATTTTCTAAATAAGTAATCGTAATCTCACTATCATCTATACCTGCTCCAGCAGTTTCCATTTCAACGTTTACAATGTTCATCAAAAAGAGTGACTTAACAGACACCTTGCGACCAGTGGCACCTTGCTTATCTGTAAAAATAATACGAATATTTGTAAAGATGATGGAATCGCGAATAAGTTTATATCCACTTTGAATTTCTTCATTCTCTAGTAGATATTGACCATATTCTTTGATAAGAGTCTCTTTGTTTTCCTCGCTGAAGTTACCAGCAAGTCCTTGAATAAATTTTCCAAACACCATGTATTTCTCCTTTATTTACACTAAGTTTACAGGAACTTCAACTTCTCGTAAACCTTGATCTGTTAAAGTAACCTTTCCATTAAAAAACTCTACAAGAGCAGACTTAATATTTTCTTTCTCTTCCTTATCAACATAAATCATTGTATCAACTTGATCTGTAAAGTTTGTATCCAGCTCCATGAGATGATGCTCTCTAAGGAAATTGCCATATTCTTGATACTGAGCGTAAGACATCTGAATGGCTATGCCAGCCTGCTCTTTGATTTCAATAATGCCAATTTCTTTGACAGCCAAGGCCACACTACCTGCGTAAGCACGAATCAAACCTCCAGCGCCTAACTTAATTCCACCAAAGTAACGAGTAACTACTACGCAGACATTGGTAAGATTATGATTTTCTAAGACGCCAAGCATAGGGACTCCAGCAGTACCACTAGGTTCGCCATCATCACTCGTACGCTTTATCTCACTGCGTTCCCCTACAATAAAAGCAGAGCAGTTATGGGTGGCTTTGTAGTGTTCTTTTTTGATAGCAGTGATAAAGTCACGAGCTTCTTCTTCACTATAGACACGCTTGGCATGACAGATAAAGCGTGATTTTTTGATTTCTTCTTGGACCTGCCCATCCTCTTTAATTGTTCTAAATTCCATGATTTAATTGTACTAAAAAATTACCTAAAGCGCTATATTTTTACGAATATTAAAGTATGAAAGTAAATCCAAATTATCTCGGTCGCTTGTTTACTGAGAAAGAATTAACGGAAGAAGAACGACAGGAAGCAGTGAGACTGCCAGCAATGAGAAAAGAGAAGGGGAAACTGTTTTGTCAACGTTGTAATAGTTTGATTCTAGAAGAATGGTATTTGCCTATTGGTGCCTACTATTGTAGGGAGTGTTTGCTGATGAAGCGAGTCAGGAGTGATCAAGCTTTGTACTATTTTCCGCAGGAAGATTTTCCTAAGCAAGATGTTCTCAAATGGTGTGGTCAGTTAACCCCTTTTCAGGAAAAGGTATCAGAGGGGTTGATTCGAGCAGTCGAAAAGAAAGAACCGACTTTAGTTCATGCTGTGACAGGAGCTGGAAAGACAGAGATGATCTATCAAGTTGTAGCTAAAGTGATTGATGATGGTGGTGCAGTTTGTTTGGCCAGTCCTCGAATTGATGTATGTTTAGAACTGTATAAGCGACTGCAGAATGACTTTGCTTGCGATATAGCGCTACTCCATGGCGAATCAGAGCCCTATTTTCGAACTCCCTTAGTAATTGCAACAACTCATCAGTTATTAAAATTTTATCATGCTTTTGATTTGTTGATAGTGGATGAGGTAGATGCCTTTCCTTATGTTGACAACACTATGCTTTACTATGCTGTAAAGAATAGTGTAAAGGAGGATGGATTGAGGATATTCCTTACAGCAACTTCTACAGATGAGTTAGATAGGAAGGTTCGCACAGGAGAATTAAAACGATTAAGCTTGCCGAGACGGTTTCATGGAAATCCTTTGATTATTCCTAAACCAGTCTGGTTATCGGATTTTAATCGCTGTTTAGAGAAAAGCCAGTTATCAACCAAGTTAAAGACTTATATTGAGAAACAGAGAAGAACAGGTTATCCATTGCTAATTTTTACATCAGAGATTAAGAAAGGCGAAAAACTAAAAGAAACACTACAGGTGTATTTCCCAGATGAGAAAATTGGTTTTGTATCTTCTGTCACAGAAAATCGATTAGAGCAGGTGCAAGCTTTTCGAGATGGAGAGTTGACGATACTGATCAGTACGACAATATTGGAACGCGGAGTTACCTTCCCTTGTGTAGATGTTTTCGTAGTAGAAGCTAATCATCGTCTCTTTACCAAGTCTAGTTTGATTCAGATTGGAGGGCGAGTTGGACGCAGTATGGATAGACCAACTGGTGAGTTGCTCTTCTTTCATGATGGATTAAATGCTTCCATCAAAAAGGCAATCAAGGAAATCAAGCAGATGAACAAGGAGGCAGGGTTATGAACTGTTTACTATGTGACCAGACTACAAAGAGTGAACTGACTTTTAGCAGTCTCTTCATTTTAAAAGATGACTGCAGTTATCTTTGCTCAGCTTGTGCTTCTAGTTTTGAGAAGATTGGTGAGAATTATTGCCCAAACTGTATGAAAAAAGGCATGTCAACTAAGTGTCAAGATTGTAAACTTTGGTGTAAAGAAGGAATTCAGGTTGATCATAAGGCAATCTTTACCTATAATCAAGCTATGAAAGACTTTTTCAGTCGATATAAGTTTGATGGCGATTTTTTGCTTAGAAAAGTTTTTGCTTCTGTTCTTGCTGAGGAGTTGAAAAAGTATAGAGGTTATCAATTTGTTTTGATTCCCCTAAGTCCTGAAAGATTGCTTGAGAGGGGATTTAACCAGGTTGAAGGTTTGGTTGAGGCAGCAGGCTTTTCTTTTAAAGATATATTAGGAAAAAGAGAAGAGAGCGCTAGTTCTTCTAAAAGCCGTTTGGAAAGGTTAGCTACTGAAATTCCATTTTTTATTAAAGATGGAATCTCACTTCCTAAGAAGATTTTGCTGATTGATGACATCTATACAACAGGGGCAACTGTGAATCGTGTGAAACGACTTTTGGAAGAAGCAGGTGCTTTGGAAGTTAAAACTTTTTCCCTTGTAAGATGAGGAAAAAATTTGCAAAATGAAAATGAAAGCGTTATAATATAGTTAGAAAAACAAAAATGTTTAGAAAGAAGGTACTTATATGATTAAATATAGTATCCGTGGTGAAAACCTAGAAGTAACAGAAGCAATTCGTGATTATGTAGTTTCTAAACTCGAAAAGATCGAAAAGTATTTCCAACCTGAGCAGGAGTTGGATGCACGTGTGAACTTGAAAGTTTACCGTGAAAAAACAGCAAAGGTTGAGGTAACAATTCCACTTGGATCTATCACTCTTCGTGCTGAAGATATTTCCCAAGATATGTATGGTTCTATCGATCTTGTAACAGATAAAATTGAACGTCAGATTCGTAAAAATAAAACTAAAATCGAACGTAAGAATAAAAGTAAAGTTGCGACAAGTCAACTCTTTACAGATGCTCTAGTTGAAGATGCAGATGTTGTGCAACCCAAAGTCGTTCGTTCAAAACAAATTGATTTGAAGCCAATGGATTTAGAAGAAGCCCTTCTTCAAATGGATTTATTGGGACATGATTTCTTTATTTATGTAGATGTAGAAGATCAAACAACTAATGTTTTGTATCGCCGTGAAGATGGTGAAGTTGGTTTGTTAGAAGTAAAAGAATCATAAAATAGAATTTTTAAAGTGGTTTACACCAGTGTAAACCATTTTTATATTGCATTATTATAAAAGGTATAAATGGGGGCAGTTATGAAAGACGTGGTGATTGTTTCAGCAGTGCGAACTCCAATAGGCTCCTTTGGAGGAAGTTTGAAGAATGTTTCAGCTGTTGATTTGGGAGCTTTGGTTATTAAGAGTGCTTTGGAAAAAGCCAATGTCAAACCAGAGCAGGTAGACGAAGTGATTATGGGGAATGT
>NZ_AJQY01000071.1:0-4117 GCF_000296875.1 Streptococcus sp. GMD1S
CAACACCTTCTTCACTTTATTCATAGAAGAGCCTCCTTTTATTTTTATACTTTATTGTTGTATAAATAATACTCCTCTCATTTTCGTTTGTCAAGAAAAAACTGTATTTTATTTCATTAAAATCAAGAAAAAGCTTATTATATGATATATTTTTACATATAATAAGCTTATTTATACTATTTGAGTTTTTAAAAATACAATTACCCAATTACAGGTAAGATGAAGAGATCAATGAACTCGCCACATTCTCTTTCACAATTCAATAACTCGATGGCATTGTTGAGCTACATAGGCATCGTGGGTAACGATAATGACCGTTTTCCCTTCCTTGTTCATATCTAAGAGAAAGTTTAAAACCAAATCTCGATTTTCAGGGTCTAGAGAGCCGGTTGGTTCATCTGCTAACAGGAGCTGACTCGGTTTTAAAATGGCTCTAGCAACTGCGATTCGTTGCTGTTCCCCTCCAGATAACTCTGAAACCTTCTGATGTAGGGTTGATGACAATCCCACTCTCTCTAAAATTTCTTCTATCTTTTTGCCTTTGTCCTTCTTGGATAATTTTACATACTTTAGAGCGAGCATGAGATTATACTCTAC
Organism: Streptococcus sp. GMD1S; assembly: GCF_000296875.1. Lineage (GTDB taxonomy): Bacteria > Bacillota > Bacilli > Lactobacillales > Streptococcaceae > Streptococcus. Next base: position 598 of record NZ_AJQY01000071.1, read on the forward strand.
CGTTTCATTATCAATCAGAGCAAAGTTTTGAAACAGATAAGAGATATGTTCGCGGATAATCGCTTGCGACTTAACAGAATTGACAGGTACATTTTGCTGACCGAAAATTTCATAATGTCCACTGTAATCGCCATCTATCAAACCCAAGAGATTTAACAAGGTTGACTTGCCACTGCCACTTTTTCCAACAATGGCAACTAAATCTCCTTGGTTAATTTTTAGAGATAAGTTCTCCAAAATAACTTTTTTCCCAATGGTTTTCGTAACATTTTCCAACTTTATCATAAGTGATCCCCTTTCAATAACTGCACTACATTTCGTTTTTCCATCTTAGAGCCCAAGAAAAGTACAAACAGAATATCTAAGCCTGTAAATCCTGCGAAAAGCAAGAGCGGGAACAGTGCCTGTGTAAAGAATAGCAGGACTACAAAAGGGAAGCTATATACCAACAATAGAATCCTCAAGAAAGAACGATACCGATCTATCAATTTCCAACCCATGAACTTCTTGGTGATGATATCTGTTCGCTTCAATAAGAAAGTTGTTACTAGTAAGAAGTAGGAAATCATCATACTAAGAAGACCAACCAAAGCAAAGAGTATGTTGAAATTCCGAACAGCATCTCGATAAGAATCTACTTTCTCTTGTTGAATGGCTTGAATAGATGAAAATTTTAAATAATTCCCATCTGATAATTTCTCAACTAACGCTGTCACCTCTTTTTGATGTTGAGCTGTATTTTCGATTTTAATGGGATTATTTAAACCTGTTGTTGACAGGGAAGCTTTTTCATCCCACATCATATCAGAATCATTGACCAAGCTAATAATTGGATTGTAGAGATTTTCCTTTCGCTTCTCGTTATAAGGGAAGAATGACCAATCACCTTCATAGTAAGCAATCTCGATATCCATCTCCTCTATCGTTCGTTTTTGCTGCTCTTCATACTTCATAGAAAGATAGGCAATTAATTTCCCCAAGAGCTGATTTTTATCTTCTTCACCTTTCGTACTTGCTGGCATCAAAATAACTTTTTTAGTGCCGGTATCGGGTAACTTGAATTCCTTGCTCTTTAGAAAATTGCGATTAGCATAGTAAACATCCACCGTATCTGTTAACTGATATTGCTGAATCTGTTCTGATTTGACAAAATTTTTTACAGGAAGACTGCTACTTTGCACATAGCCCGCCTGCGTTTTTTCTACCAAATCCAGATAAAATCGATAGAAATAATCCACTGCTTGCCCTGAGCCTGCCAACTGCTCTTGCCACAGATTATCATTGAGTTGAAAAGTTTCCAAGGTCAGATAATTTCCTTGACTGATCCACTGTTTCTGGTAATCCAACTCTTTGTTTTCTTGCTCCAAACTTTTTCCTACCCCAACTAGCAAGACTGTCAGTAAAATAGTAGTTCCAATTTTCATCAAATAATTAAAGAGTAGACTAAATTTGAAAGATGAAAAACCTTTCAGCAAAGAGCTGATTGTCATTTTTTGAATTAAGAGGTAAGTCAACCAACTGATAAAGAGATAAAGTTGCAAAAGCAAAAAATGCGACAACCATAACATTGGGAACAAATCTTTTGGCTTGTAATCAAGCAAGAAACATACTCCTAGATTGATCACAAGCGCCCCACCTAGGAGGAGGTAGAGGTTGCCTTTCACAACATCAGCTAAAACAGCCCGATCTTGAAAACCCAGTAATTTTTGTACCCCAACTCTTTTCATATCCATCATCGGTTGATACACTGTCACTAACACAAGAAGTAAAATAGCCAAGACAAAAACAATGGCAGATAAAAGCAAATCTCGATTTATGACTTCCACTGCACTTTTATAGGTCGGCTCTAGCAAGGTAGCCTGGTCTATCTTGAAAAAATCGCTCCATTTCTGTACAATCCTATCCTTGTCCATCTCTTGTGTAGAAGTTATCGTATAGCGACCATTTAAACTACGAGATGTATCCTTGATATAGGTTTGAAAAGTCATAAGCTGAATAGGCTTGGCTTTTAGAAAAGTCGGAATCGTACCAAGTTTATTGGAAATTTCTTTATTACTGTAAACTCCCTCACCATCTGTGGTAAAATCAAGAGAAGAAATCCCAAACTCTTGGTAGGGAAAGGTATCTTTATCAAAAACACCAGACTTGACCACCTCATCACCACTGTCTGTTTTGATGATGGAGACTTTATACTCCTTTGATACATCCTCAAAAAATCGAAGAACAGATGCTGCAGGTTCATTAATATCTTTCAAATACAAATCCAAAGAATCTACAGTCTTTCCCATTTCCCGAATCCGCACCACTTCTCGTGTGTAGTTTATATTAAAAACAAAAAAAGTGGTACACAAAAGCAGGAGTAACATACAGAAATTACTGATTTTTTTCATAAAAGTACCTCCTTAGTACTTTATCATCTTAGTCGTAGAATTTATTCCCTTTTTTCACAAATTTATTTTAGATTTCTTTTTTACTTTTTATACTACTATGATACAATATTTTTAATCAGTTTCTATTTTCTGTTAACTTTTTTCACGAACAAGGAGGAGATCATGCGCTACGATTTTGGAAATGTTTATAAAGAAATACGTGAGTCAAAAGGATTAACCCAAGAAGATGTCTGTGGTAGCGTCCTTTCAAGAACCAGCCTATCAAAAATCGAAAGCGGGAAAACAACTCCTAAATATGAGAATATGGAGTTTCTTCTCCGACAAGTCAATATGAGTTTTGAAGAGTTTGAATATATCTGTCAACTTTATCAACCAAGTCAACGCACAGAAATTATGCAAACCTATCTCAATATGAGCTCAATCCTAGGGACTAATGAACTCGAAAAACTATTTCAAAAATGTCAAGACTACCTCAAAACTCACCACGACCTCCCCATCAAAGAGATACGAGATATGCTAGAAATTGTTATCTATATTCGCCAAAATGGGACTAAAAAACTGTCAATCGAAGTTAACAATACTGTAAAGAAGCTATGGAAGAAGATAGAAAAGCAGGACACTTGGTACGAGAATGACTTAAAAATTCTCAATACCATTCTCTTTACCTTTCCTATAGAACATATCCATCTCATCACTGGAAAAATCTTGCAACGCTTAGAAGTCTATAAAAACTATCAACATTTATATGACTTGCGAATGGCAATCCTACTCAACCTCTCCACCATTTACTTATACAATCAAGATAGAAATATGTGTAAACAAATATGCTATACTTTACTAGAAGATGCCAAGAACAAGAAAAGCTACGATAGGCTTGCTATCTGCTATGTCCGTATTGGGATTTGTACGGATGATTCTAAACTTATCCAAAAAGGTTTCTCCCTTCTGGAACTAACCGATGAAACCTCCATGCTATCTCATCTCAAAAAAGAAGTAGAGACCTATCATCAACCAAAGGAAATATAAAAAAGTCGAGGGATTTCCTCGACTTTTACATATTTTTCTGTTAGCTAGTTCTTAATACCAACCGTTGTTAAGCCAGAAGTTCTTGGCAGCTGTCCATGAACCGT
>NZ_AJQY01000072.1:0-4081 GCF_000296875.1 Streptococcus sp. GMD1S
AAAAAACGCATATTTCTCACAATGTTACTTTTAGGAGGATTGATAATGATAGGATTAACAGGGTGTGGAGAAAATAAAAATAGTCGAGCATGGATTGAGAACAAAGTCTCTGAGGTCAGTCGTGTCTATCCAACCGAGAATTTGTTTGATTTGTTTAAGCAATTTCCGGAAGGATTTGAGATTGAGCAGGTCTATTTCAAAAAGAAAAGTGATGGAATTGATGATTCTATTACAGAAATTAAGCTGAAAGGTGATGCAACATCGCATACAATAACGGGTACTCTTGCTAAAAGCCCAGCGAAGGAAGATGCGCCAAAAAGCGATGAAGTGGTAGTAAGTGTTCAATATATAGACAACAAATTTATTTTTTCTGATGAAGAAACCGCTAAAAGAATATGGAAGTTTGATGGTTTTTTGTTTCAAAAACTTGGTATAGATAAAGAGTTTTTAAGTAAATTATCATTAAAAAACAAACATTTTAATGGAAATAATGGTTCTTTTGATATAGATTATATTATTAAAAACACAACGATTAACCAATATTTTAATAAACAGCAACAAGCTGAAACAGTGCTAGGATTTGGTAGTTCTTTGAGGTTAGATGACTTTTATTATTATTCTGTTACTGTTGATTTTAATGATGGCTATTATTTTAAGGAGAGAGTATCGAATTAGGAGAGAAGTATGAGTAAAAAGGATACAGCGAATAGTGGTATTGCTACTCTAGATGCAGCAAATCTGACTTACGAATTTGAGAATGTGCGAGTTAATCAACCTGAAATTGGACATGATGATAGAAAACAACTTCTTAATGCAGTAGACAGAAGTAAACCTCTCCCCTCTAACCTCCAGTATCTAGATGATTTTCATGATGACTTTACTGGGACGAGTGGTACAGCCTTCCTAGATAAGGACAGTGGAGAGGTGATTATTGCCTATACGGGAACGAATCCTAATGCGGATATAGTCAAGGATGTCGCTACAGATGTCGGTAGTATAGCCATGGCGCTCGGTTTTCATTATGATGAAGCTTTCAAATTTTATGAAAGGATTCGACAGAGATATGGGGATAATATTACTCTAACTGGACATTCTTTAGGAGGTAACATCGCTCAGAGGGTGGCCTTAGAGTATAACGCTCCGCGTACTGTGGTATATAACTCAGCGCCTCTCTATTTAGAAGGTCTTATCGAATCTAAAGATAAAATCATAGATTATCTGACTCCGTGGGATTCGGCAAGGGAGAAGATAATCAATAAACAAAAGACATTCACAGGTCAAGTAGTACGAATCCGGACTCAAGATGACTTTCTTAACAATATCTCAAAACCTTTTTTAGGTGTATACTTGGGGGAAGATTATCTGCTTGAAAATTCCGGTGGGCACAGTATTGATCCAGATATTACGGGTGATAAAAATCAAATTAACCAAATCAAAGATATTTTGGAAAATCAGAGTCCAGAGAAGATGACTGGACTTGAAAAGAAGAACTATGAAACTCTGAAGAAATTACAAGGTGTCAAAAATCGACTTCTAAAGCAGTTGAGTACCCAATTTTTATCAGATGGTAGTATAAGTAGCCATGAGATGTTTTTCTTGGACAGCGTCCAAGCAACAGCTGTTGCGACGGCAATGACAGAGAGTGTCAGCAACGGACACAGCGAGATTGAGGCAGTTGCGAAAAAAGCAGTTGCGGATGCTGAAACACTCTACGATAAAAGTAAGGAAGTTCCTTGGTTCGTCACAGAGTTAACTTATGATGAGATAGAGGATGTCTATGCAGAAGCTGGGGTAACTTATGATAGTATTGTGGGTGAAACTCAGAGACATTTTGATAAAAAAGTAAGTAAATCAGCTGAGATTGTAAAAGCCTTTACGGATTTGGAAACGAATATTCAGAAGGGTGTTGAACAAGCAGTTGAAGGAGACGAAAGCTTGGCAAGGGATATTAATCAATGGACAAACTAGAAGAAATCCAAGTGAAAATAAAAAAGCAAGAAGAGGGACTTTGGTCCTTGGAGGATGACTATAGAACTGCTAAGAAGAAAATAGAAGAATCCTATGAAAGTTTAGATCATAATCGTTCTCAGTTGACAAGACTATATGAGGAGTTTGAGAACGTTGCTTATGATTTTGCTAGACAGAAATCTGGAGACGATGGGGAGCATCACCAATTTCTGATGTTATTAGAATCTTATTCAAGTGAGACGAGTAGTGAGTATCTTCGGCAGTATGCTAAAATAGAGGCAAAAGATGAAGAGTTGCAGACTCAGTACCGAAAAGAGCGTTCTCGCTTAGAAAAAGAGTTAGAAGAGAGTTATAGTCAAAGAAAAGACTTATATGAGTTAGAAAGGAGGCAGAAGAAATGCTAGTGGATTTAGTCATAGACGCTTTGATTGGACCTATGTCAGAATCAGCCAGGCGAGAAATCAAAAAAACATTAGAAAGAGCAGCTATCAAAACATTTTGTGCTCCTCCTATAAAATCAGGTAGAAAAGGTATTGTAGATAAGTACGATGAGGAGATAGGGGTTCTTGCTATGACAAATAAAACTGCTGTAACGACTTTAGCAGCTCAAATGGATAGCTCAATTAATGGGTTGGGACAAAAAGCCATTAGCGAGACTATTAGTAAAAATAGTACATCTTTTGAAGATTTAACTCCGAAAAAGAAAAAATAGTGCTTTAACTATGCCATGTTCCTTTCCAATTTTTCCAAATATTCCTCTTCAAAGTCATCTTCGGATGACTTTTTGATAAGTTACTAGAAATGTAGAGGTGCTTGAGATGCGTAAAAAATTACAAAGAAAAGTGACAGAAGAAAAACCAAGCTATAGTCGAGAAGAAATTCAGTGGTTGCTTGAGCATTTAGGAGATCCCTCTCCAGAAATTCGAGATGAACTTGTTTTTACGAGTTTGGCTAGAGGAATTCAAGAAGAACTGTTTTCCCTTGAGCAGTTTCAGTTTATCTCAGAAGAGGTCTCCTCTAATGAAAGGCTATACAAAGAGATTGATAGTAGAGGAGTTTCAACTCTTAAACGTTCTTTTAGGGCGCTTATTTATGCCAATCTTTTGTATGCAGATGGTAACGAGCACTCTCTTTTCTATAAAGGCTTAAAAGCTGATATAAGAAATGCTATGCTATCTCAAGGTTTGTATTACCTTAAAAAAGAAAAGGATACGACAGGTTTTTCAAGTCAGTATGGTTGGGTTCACGCTTTTGCGCATGGAGCGGATCTCTTGACGGAAGTCGTTTGTCATCCAGATTTTCCTAGTAACAGATTTTCTGAAGTATTTGATGTACTGGGTCAATTATTTAAAAGAATTACCATTCGTTTTACAAATGATGAGGACTGGCGCTTAGCGAGAGTACTTTATGAACCCATTTTGCAAGGGAAATTAGGGCAAGAACAAGTAGCTTCTTGGATAAAAACTATTGACTTTCCGATAGAAGAGAGGGAAGATTTTTATAAATTTTCCAACTTCAGATCCTGTCTGTTGGAAGTCTATATCCAACTTGACCAGAAAAATAGTTTACAAGATGCCTTGAAAGAAGCCATTCAATCTTTTCAGTACTAAGGATAAGCGAGTCGTTTCATGATTTTCAAATACTTTCCAGTCAATTTTCTTGAAACACTTTCCTTCTTTTGATAGACTAATACATAGTTTGAAAAAAGGAGATTTATCATGAAAAAATTTGTTGCTGAATTAATCGGTACATTTATGCTTGTGTTCATTGGAACAGGAGCTGTTGTTTTTGGAAATGGTCTTAATGGCCTTGGACACCTTGGAATTGCTTTTGCCTTTGGTTTGGCAATCGTAGTTGCAGCTTTCTCAATCGGAACTGTTTCAGGTGCGCACTTGAACCCGGCGGTTTCGATCGCTTTGTTTGTAAACAAACGTTTGTCATCTTCAGAGCTTGTAAACTATATCCTTGGACAAGTAGTTGGAGCTTTCCTTGCGTCAGCTGCAGTATTCTTCCTCTTGTCTAACTCAGGCATGTCAACTGCTAGTCTTGGTGAAAATGCCTTGGCAAACGGTGTCACTGTCTTTGGTGGATTCTTGTTTGAAGTCATCGCAAC
>NZ_AJQY01000073.1:0-3825 GCF_000296875.1 Streptococcus sp. GMD1S
AGATAACTCCCCATATCAAATAGGAAACTCATCACAACTATTGTTAACATTCTTGTCCAACGGTTTAGCAAAATTACACTATTAAATTTATGGAGCGAAGCACCTATCAAGATAAATAGAAGTGTCGCAATTCCTATCAAGTGGAAAAAATAGATATCGTACACCAAACCCACTATACCGCAATAAGCTAGATAGAGATATTCTGAAACCTCAATTGTCTCAAACAAGAGAAATAAAAACAGAAAATGACTTGCTAAATGAAAGTGAGGGAAGAAGGATCCCGCTAATTGTCCAATATGTGCATCAATTAGTACGACAAAAGGGAGTAAAAAGAAAATACCAATTTGTTTTAACAGTCTCATTGCTAATTCCCCACTAACTCTACCACGTGAAGATTTTTGGTGTCAGCACTTAACTTTACTGTTACTTCCTTTGTTAGATAATCACTGCTGTGTGTTGTAGCAACAACCTCTCCAACAGGGATATCCTTAACATTAAAGTTTCCAAGCCCCCCTGTAGTCACCTTGTCTCCCGCGCTAATGTCGCTGTTGCTGTTTAATTGACTAATTTTAAGCAGTTCAGATTCCTTATCATAACCAACGATAATCCCGTAAATTTCAGTAGAACCATGCAGGATTTTAACAGAAATTTTGTCTGAATTTTCGGTGTTTGTCAATAGGTTGATCGTTGTTGAATGATCCTCCACCTTTGAAACACTACCAATCAAACCCCCGTTTGCAATGGCCAACATATTTTCAGAAGCTCCTTTTGAACTTCCCGCATCAATTGTTAACTCTTGTTTCCAAGATACTGGAGCCCGCATAATCACATCTGCTGCAATGGTTTTTGTAGCCTGCAATTTTGACTTCATATCCAGCAACTGACGTAATTGTTCATTTTCATTTTTTAAACTTTCTGATTGATTAGACTCCACCTCTAGTTGATAGAGCTGTTTTTTTAGACTCTCATTTTCATTGTAAGTCTGCGTCAAATGTCCCAAATCCGATTTGAAAGTATCAAACCACTGAAAGGGTTTTTGAACAATTCTATCTACTAAGGAAATCCCATCTCCTAGTTTCGTCACAATAGCGCTTGAATAGGTTGTCACTAATAGAACAGAAACTGCCAGAACTGTGACAAAAACGATGATTAGATATTTTGATTTTTTAAAACGGTTCATATTCCTACCTTTATACTAAAAACCTGCTACTGTGAGCTTCTTATCAATCCTACAAACCTGCTAAGATTTTAAGAAAAATAAGAAACATCCCAGTATCAAAATCACAAGAATTGCCAGTGTATCCTTTTGACTCCATCTCAACTGTCTATACTGACTTCTACCCTTTCCTCCCTGATAACCACGCGCTTCCATGGCTATTGCCAATGAATCTGCACGCTTTAAGCTCGTCGCAAAAAGAGGAATTAAAATTGGAATCATAGCCTTTACCTTTTGCACGATGCTACCTTCGCCAAAGTCAACTCCACGGGCTTTTTGAGCATTCATAATTCGCGTTGTGTCATCCATCAAGGTTGGAACAAAACGCAAACTCATTGATAACATAAGACCAATTTCATGAACGGGAACTTTCACACGTTTCAGCGGTGCTAAAAGAGCTTCAACTGCGGCTGCCAGACTCAAAGGCATGGTCGTTAATGTTAGCAAGGTTGAAAAGAAAATAATCAACACAAAACGACAGAAAATGATTCCCGCTTGTTGCAAAGCATAATCCGTTATTTTTATAAAAGAAAACTCAAATAGGACATTTCCACTTGAAATGAAAAAGAGCTGAAAAAGAGTCGTAAAAGCGATCAAGAAGAACATGGATTTTAATCCCTGAATGAAAAATGAAAGGGAAACGCCTGACAAAGCGATAAATATACCTGTCGCTACAAACAGAACGAGATTGGTGAGAGGATTATTGGCCCAAAATACAATCAAAATCAACAGGATCATGGCAAGCAATTTACTACGCGGATCCAAGCGATGAATGATGGAATCCCCCGGTATATAACGCCCTAAAATCATACTATCCATTTAGCGACTCCTTAAACTCCTCTATCTTGATTGGCAATTTTTTAAAAGCTACACCTCTATCTGCCAAACGTTTACAAAAGGCTGTTATTTTAGGCACACCTAACTGCACCTTTTCCATAGAGGCTACATCTTGGAAAACATCACTCGGTTTGCCACTTTTGACTAAACGCCCCTTTTCCATAACATAGACCTGATCAGCATACGTAGCTACATCATCCATCAAATGCGTTACCAGAACGATTGTCATTCCAGAAAGGTGGAGTTTTTTAAACAAGGTCATCAATTCTTTTCTGCCCAGAGGATCTAGTCCAGCTGTAGGCTCATCCAAAACTAAGACAGTTGGCTCCATGGCTAGCATACCTGCTATAGCCACACGTCTCATCTGACCACCCGAAAGTTCAAAAGGACTGCGCTCAAAGAGTGACTCATCGATGCCTACCAAGGCTAACTTTTCACGCGCAATTTTCTTGGCCTCTTCCTCAGAAACTCCAAAATTTTGCGGTCCAAATGCGACATCTTTCAAAACAGTCTCTTCGAAAATCTGATTTTCAGCAAATTGAAACACTAGACCAACTTGCTTTCGAATCTGACGAATTTCTTTATTGGTTGATGTAGGGGTAATGACGGTATCAAAAACTCGAACAGAACCCTTACTTGGTACCAATAGGCCATTTAAAAGCTGTAAAATCGTTGATTTCCCACTACCTGTGTGCCCTACTAAAGCTGTATAGGAACCATCCTCAATCGTCAAAGAAACATCAGTCAAGGCTGATGAAGATAGGGGAGTCCCCTCTTGATAGGTAAAGCTCACATTTTCTAGAGTAATTCCCATAACTTGTCCTCTAGCTCTCCTTCTGTCAAATAGCCATCCGGCAACTGATAACCAGTCTCTCTCAAAGATTCTCTCAATTGATTAGTAAAAGGCTCATCTAACCCTATCTGGTCAAGGTCATCCCGAGAAAAAAGTTCTCTTGGGCTGCTGGTTGACTCCACTTGGCCTTTTTTCATGACCAAGACACGGTCACTCATCGCAACTTCCTCTAAATCATGTGTAATGGAGACGACTGTCATCTGGTGGTCTTTTCGAATCTCTTGAACTGTCTGAATCAGTTCTCTGCGTCCCTCAGGATCCAACATACTTGTTGCCTCGTCCAAAATCAAAATAGCTGGCCTCAGGGCAACAACTCCCGCAATAGCCACCCGTTGTTTTTGTCCACCAGATAAACGAGCTGGTTCTCTCTTCTTAAAGTCCAGCATACCTACCAACTCCAAAGATTCAGCCACTCTCTTCTTCATTTCTTCACGAGGAAGTCCCTGGTTTTCTAAACCAAAGGCGACATCATCTTCAACAGTTGCCCCCACAAATTGGTTATCTGGATTTTGAAAAACCATACCAATTTGTCGACGCAAATCCCAAACATTCTCAGAGGACAGCAGTTGGCCATCTATCCAGATTTCCCCAGAGTCTGCTTCAAGCAATCCATCAATCAAACGGATAGTTGTCGATTTTCCACTCCCATTATGACCTACAATTGAAAGCCATTCTCCCCGTTTCACGTGAAACGAGACATTATTAACATCATAATGATCCTGGTCTTCCTTGTAACGAAAAGACAGATCTTTTACTTCAATAATCGATTTCATTTCGAACCAAATGTCCCTTTGAATACATGAGCGCTACCCTTGAAATAATCATAACCAGAGTAGATAGTGAAAAACAAAGCTATATAAAGTTACAGCTGACCAATTAAATTCCAATGTAAGAGCAAAAAGATAATGGCAAACATCTG
>NZ_AJQY01000074.1:0-3808 GCF_000296875.1 Streptococcus sp. GMD1S
CCTGTGACATGTAAACTCCTCATAGATAGTATGATTCTACTATACCATATTTTGTGGAGAAAAACTATCTGGATTATCTGACTGGTGAAATAAGTGTGGTAAAATGAGAATAAGAAAATGACGGTATAGAATGAGGGGTATCATGTTAGGTTTAAACTTTAAAGGAAGCTGGCGCCAATATCAAAAACAGGTCTTGGATCGTTTTCAGGACTATCAAGCAGACGGTCATGTTCATCTAGTGGCCGCTCCAGGGTCTGGAAAGACAACCATTGGTATCGAGCTAATCGCTCGTTTTGGTAACCCAGCCCTCATCTTAGTTCCGACTGTCACCATTCGTGAACAATGGGTGGATAGAATACAAACTGCTTTTCTAGAGGATGGTCAGAGGCTTTCAGACCTCGTTTCCCAAAACTTAAAGGAGATGAAGACATTAACGATTGTGACCTATCAGGCTTTTCATAGCGCCATGAACCAATTGCAATCACAAGAAGATGGAGAAGCAGAGGATTTTGTGGGGTTTGATTTGCTTGCAAGCCTAAGAGCTCAGAAAGTTGCGACTCTTTGTTTGGACGAATGCCACCACCTGCGCAATGAATGGTGGAAAAGTCTGGAAGCCTTTCGCAAGCAGTATGGACCGCTGAAACTCATCTCCTTGACAGCGACACCACCTTATGACAGCGAGCCTGAACTTTGGGAACGCTATATCCGTATGTGTGGGGAGATCGATCAAGAAATCACGGTACCTGAACTAGTCAAGGAAGACACTCTTTGCCCTCATCAGGATTTTGTCTATATGTGTTCACCAACAGCTGAAGAGGCGGAACGTCTCAAACGGTTTGAGGAGACTAAGTGGGACTATATTCATCACCTTATAGTCGATCCTGATTTTCAAACATTTGTAGCAGGCTCTAAGGTCCTCAAAGGGGATATTTCATCTGATTTGCTCTTAGAAGATCCCAAGTACTTGTCTGCTATATTGATTTATATACATTCTCAGGGGTTAACGATTTCTCCCTCTTTACAAAATTTACTGGGAACCCAGAAGCTTCCAGCATTGACCTCCTACTGGCTGGAGACGCTGTTGCAGAGCATACTCTATCAGACACCAGATTGGTATAAGGATCCAGATGGATATAAGAAAAAGTTAGAGGCTGACTTGAAGGCGCGTGGGTTGGTGGAAAAACGTCAGGTTTATCTGGTTAAGTCCAAGGCTTCCGATCAGCTTTTAACCCAATCTCTAGGGAAGTTGTCTGCCATTGCCGATATCTTTTTGACGGAGTATGAGAGTCTAGGTCAGGAACTGAGACAGTTAGTACTAGCTGACTATATTCGCAAGGATTTTGCCACCTATCTGGGAGATAATCAGGCAACCATTTCTCAGTTGGGGGTTCTCCCTTATTTTGAAAGCATTCGTCGAAAAGCTCAGGAACAAGAGATACCTGTGTCTTTGGCTGTCTTGTCAGGTAGTGTCGTTATTTTGCCTACCGATGTGGCAGCAGAGTTTAAGGAGCTCTTGCCTCAGGTTCCTCTTAGTTTCTCACCTATTGGTCACTTGGATCCAAAAGATTATGTGCAGGTTAGTTTTCCGAGCTCAGCTAAGGGAATCGTAGCGGCAGTGACGGAGCTTTTTCAACGAGGGCGGATTCAAGTCCTAGTCGGAACCAAATCTCTCCTTGGAGAGGGTTGGGATGCTCCTTGCGTTAATTCCCTAATCCTCGGAAGCTTTGTGGGGAGCTTTATGCTGAGTAACCAGATGCGCGGGCGTGCCGTTCGTATCTGGCCGGGACATCCAGAAAAGACCAGCAACATCTGGCATCTGGTAGCCGTTCAAGCGCAAGCACTCATCACTCTTCCTGGTGAGGAGCCTAGACCAGAGAGCAATCAGGATCTGCAGACCTTGTCGCGACGGATGGAGCATTTTCTTGGATTGGCCTATAATCAGGAGAGTATTGAGACCGGTTTGGATCGTTTGGATTTTCCAAAGCCCCCTTTTAAGAAAAATCAAATTAGTGAGTACAATGAGCGAGTTAAGAGTCTCTCCAAGGATCGATCAGGCTTGAGACAAAAATGGCAGGAAGCTCTTGTCGTAGCGGATCAGTTCGAGGTAGTTACAGAAGTCGCAACTCAAAAACAGAAAATTCCAGTCATGCTCTTTCTTGATGCATTAAAATGGGTTCGCATGTCATTGCTCTTGTTGGCAGTGGATTTGTTGGTCTTGCTATTTAGACTGAGACTGATCGGTGTTTGGTGGCTTACGACAGCCTGTCTCCTCTTTTTGGCCTTTGCCTCTTGGCGTTACCTCCGCTATAAGAGTCCTTATAAACGATTGCAGTCTCTGGGTGAGCAAATCCGAAAGGCTATGCTAGATTCGGGGCATCTAACGGATGATCAATCCCGTGTTCAGGTAGAGGATGACAAGGAAAACTACATGGTCTTTGCCTATCTCAAGGGAGGAAGCATGAGGGACAAGGAGTTGTTTGCACATACTTTGGGAGAGTTCTTTGCTCCAGTGGACAACCAGCGCTATCTCTTGAAGACAGAGAAAGTCCGACAAGGTCAGTCACCTTACTATGTCGTGCCTAGTCTTTTTGACAAGCGCAAGGAAGAAGCGCAGAAATTCCTCGACTTTCTGACACCGACTATCGGACGCTATCATCTCGTCTACACACGAACAGAGACCGGAAGGAAAATCCTTCTAGAAGCTCGTATCAAAGCTCTCTCTAACAAAAACGACCGTATCTTGACTAAGAAGAAGGTTAAAAGTCAGTTGGAGTAGGGGAGGTAGCTATTCGAAGTTTCGAAGATATGAATTTACTAAAGTTTATATGCATTCTAAACTTAGAATGGCAAGAAATACATAAATTTATGAGCATTCTAAGCTTCGGATAGTCTATCTGAGAAAGTTTTGAGGTCTTCGAAGTTTCGAATGATCCTCTTTCCTAAAGTTTAGATGTATTCTAAAGCTAGAAAAGTTAAAATCTAAAAATAGTAAGAGTCTCTAGCTGACAGACGGAAATGTTTCCAGTCAGATAGGGATTTTTTATTTTGGAAATAAAAGATTTGCCCTGAGAAGTACATTTTAGATGGAAATATTGACAGTTCAGAGGAAGGGGGACAAATCTTTTAAAGTAACTGTTAGAATGGATTTATAAATTTAAGGGAAAACTCCTTTTTGAAATAATGAAAATAGAAAGGTTATCATCATGACAAAAACATTCACTATCCGCCCTCTAAGCTACACCAACTTTACCAACCGTGAGTTTGAAAGTCTCATGGTTGACACGGGTCAACTACTAGAAGTTTTTGCCAAGGCACATAAGGACGAGCCTATGTATAGCAAGCACCTCGATTCCTTCAAGAGCAAGCTAGCAGACTTCCAAGGCCAACTCGCTATCGTAGAAAAGAAAGAGACGACGAACCTAACCGAAGTCGATCGCAATCGTGACAGTGCCCTAGTCGGTCTCTTTACTCTTCATAGGGGCTTTGCTAAGATCAAGGAAAGCAAACTCAAAGAAGCCCATGAGACTTTGAAACCAGTCTTTGCCAAGTACAAGGATATCACCAAGCATAGCAATGATGTGGAAACGGCAGAAATCAAGAGCCTGCTCAAAACCCTGAGTGAAGAACCCTACCAGACGGCAGTTACTAGTCTAGGATTGACACCTATGCTCCTTGCAGTCACTAGTGCGCAGGAGGAATATGATAAGGTGGAAAGTCAGGCGCGTGCGCATAAGTCTGCTAAGGAAGTCGGGAAGACCAGACAAGTCCGTACCGAACTAACCAGCATCTACGACCTCTTTATGCGCTA
>NZ_AJQY01000075.1:0-3804 GCF_000296875.1 Streptococcus sp. GMD1S
AGAAGACACAACAACTCAGTCAAACGAGACTAAACAAAGCAGTCAACAATCATCTGAAAAGAAAGAAACAACTAAAACACATACCTTTGTAAACAAAAGCAATTCTGGAATCACTTCTACCTTGATTTATACTGTAGAAGGGGACAATGTTATCAAGCAATCAGCTAATAACATTGCTGATCCTGAAATCCTTGGTGCAACTCCAGAAGATGTCAAGAGTTTTATCGAAGAAAAGTACAAAGGTTATAATGGACTCAAAGGTGTTAAACAAACGATTGAAATCAAAGATGGTAAAGTTGTTCAAGATCTAGAAGTTGATTTCTCAGTTGCAAGCATTAGCGAACTTAGAAAAGCACTTCCTGAAGAATATTCTGGTATCGGTAATCGTGTCAGTTTCTCAAATTCTAAAAAAGCACTGGAAAAAATGGGATTCACAGAAAAGACGAACTAATCTCCCAAAATTTCATATAGACTAGTGTAGGTCCACCCCAAAAGTTAGACACAACTCTGACTCTTGGGGTATTTTACTATATTCCTAACTGATGAGTCCGATAGATTCCTCCAAATCCCATAAAAAGTGCATTTAAAACTTCCCACTTTTCAATCCATACGATAAAAAATTTTTGAAACAGATAGAGACAAAACTTTAATCGTCAGACTAGTTTCTGTTCATTGTCATGTCAAATCAGATGAGAGGGGAGGTCTAGTTGATTTTGTAGTAGAATCATGTTATAATACAAAATACTTTGATTATGAAAGGAAATTTTATGAAAACTCTTGTTAAAACTTCACTAGCCCTAGTGGCTTCACTTGTCCTCCTGCTCGGATGCTCCAAACAAGCATCTACACCTGCTAGCAGCAGTACCAAAGAAGACACAACAACTCAGTCAAGCGAGACCAAACAAAGCAGCCAACAATCATCTGAAAAGAAAGATGAGACAGAAACCCACACATTTGTTCACAATAGCAATCCCGGAAGAACTTCTACCTTGACATACACTGTTAAGGGGGATGATGTTGTAAAACAAGAAGTCTATAATGTTTTTGACCCTGAAATACTGGACAAGTCAGCAGAAGAGATTAAAGAACTTATCGTGAAAACTTATAAAAAGGAGGAAGGACTTAAAGGCATTACACAAAATATCGAATTCAAAGATGGAAAAGTCATCCATAGCATGGAGGTTGACATGACTGTTGTGAATCTCGAAGAGATGAAAAAAGCAATGCCAAATGAAGTTTCTGGCTCTGGAAGCCGTGTAAGTTTCCTAAAAACTAGAAAAATGCTTAAAGAGGCTGGTTATACTGAACAAACCAACTAACGAGTCGTGCTTATACAAAAAATTCTTGGTCGTTGACCAAGAATTTTTTTATTCCATCTCAAAAACATCACTCTCTTGTTTGTTTGGTAGAACCAGCGAAAGCAAGATTCCGATAATAGCTGGCACTAGCCATGGAAGAGAGGCTGACGCAAACGGAAGGGCATTAATCAGATTTTCAAGAAACTCAATCTTAAAGGAACTTCCAAGAACGCTTGCAAGAGCAATAGCTGTAACAAGGCTAATGGTTAACTGCATGCCCGGTTTTGATAAGGGTACAAACTTATTCACAATCACGATCATCACAATGGAGATGGTGATTGGGTACAAGATTACAAGTACTGGCACTGAGTACTTAATGATTGCATCAAGGCCAAGATTAGCAATAGCAAACCCAATCAAGGTAAAGGCAGTTGCATAGACCTTGTAACTGATTTGTGGGAAACGTCCGTTAAAGAACTCTGCTGTCGACACAATCAAGCCAACTGTCGTTGTGAAACAGGTTACAGTTACCATAACAGCAAGAAAGAGCTGAGCTGTTGAACCAAAGATTTCCTGAGTTGCTTGTGACAAGATATAAACGCCTGGTGTTCCACCCTTCATCACTTCTGCTGGTACTGGGAAATGATTTCCAAGGAATCCTAAACCGATGTAGAGAGCGCTAAAGGCAAGAGCTACCACAATACCAACAACCCAAATAGTTGAGATGTATTCTTTCTTACTTGAAAATCCAAGTTGTTTCAAGGTTTGAACAGCAATCACACTAAAGGCCACTGAAGCAAGAGCATCCAAGGTATTATAACCTTCTAGGAAACCTGTACCAAAGGCAGAAGCTTGATAAGCAGCTGACGCAGTTTGAGGACTTGTTCCACCGTATTTGAAGGCACCTAGTACAACCAAGATAACGATCAACAAAGCAAAGACTGGTCTCAAGATTCGTCCGATACGGTCCAAAATCTTTGATGGATTGAGTGAAATCAGATAGGCTGCGGCAAAGTAAAGCACGGTAAAGATAATCAATCCTAGGCCTTTATTTGCTTCAGACAAGAGGGGACTAATCCCAACTTCGTAAGCTGTTGTTGCTGTACGCGGAATGGCAAAGAAGGGGCCAATTGATAGATAGAGGACTGCAAGATAAAGTGTCGCAAACCAAGGTGAGATTTTCTTAGAAATCTCGTGAATGTATCCTTTAGGATTGAGCGTTCCGATGATGAGCGTTAGGACAGCAATCCCAACACCCGAAAATACAAAACCTGCGATGGCAGGAAGAAACTGTTCTCCAGATAGGGCACCTAGAGAAGGCGGAAAAATCAAGTTCCCCGCACCAAAAAATATTCCAAACAGGAGCAAGCCTGTTAGGGCACCTTTTTTAGCCATAAAAATCTCCTTCATATTTCTAAAATACTGACCTAGTATACCATGATTAAGACTCTGAAAAAAGTATCCAAAATTAATCATTGAATGTTTTCAATATTTTTAAAAATAAGAATTATCTAAAAACAAAATCCCTCACTCAGTTGGAACCGAGCAAGGGAAGACTAGGATCTATCGCCATATAGGTTTAAAGATTTTCAAAGACCGTCATTCCGCCTTGGACATTGATAACGTCATAACCTTGTTCAGCTAGAAATTGACAAGCACGTGCTGACCTCATCCCAGATTTACAAATCACGTAGTAAAGCTGGTCTTTGTCTAGTTGTTCATAAGTATCAGCCAATTGACTGAGAGGTAAATTACGAGCACCTTCTAAATGAAGAGACTCAAACTCATCTACTGCTCTCACGTCCAGCACAGAAAGTGAACTATTCTGGTAAAGCTGGTAAAAATCGTTAAAAGTAATTTCTTTCATTTTGTTTCTCCAAGAATCTTTTGAATTCTTTTTTTCAAATCGGGCATCACTTCTGACTCAAACCAAGGATTCTTAGCCATCCAAATTTGATTACGAGGAGAAGGGTGAACTAGAGGAAAATAGGTTGGTAAGTAGTTCTGGTAATGTTTTACCCGTTCTGTCACCTTGCCACTAACTTTCTCATGTAAATAATAGGCTTGGGCATATTGCCCAATCAAGAGAGTTAATTGGATATTGGGCAATTCTTGCAAGAGTTGTGGGTGCCATTTTTCGGCAAAGCCTTTACGGGGGGGAAGGTCGCCCGATTTTCCATGTCCTGGGAAATAAAAGTCCATGGGAATAACTGCAAACAAGCCCGAATTGTAAAAGGTATCTTCATCTACACCTAGCCACTCACGCAAGCGATCGCCGCTCTTATCCTTCCAATAAATCCCAGCTTCTTGCGTTTTAAACCCCGGAGCTTGACCGACAATATTGATGCGGGCAGTTTTTGGCGCCGCAAAGAGAGGTTCGATTCCGCGTTCTGTATAGCTGATATTCTGTGGATCCGCCATAATGGCTTGCTTGATTCTTTCGATTTGAGACATCTGTTTTCCCTCCAAAAAGAAGTCCAAGCATAACATCTCAGACTTCTATCGT
>NZ_AJQY01000076.1:0-3689 GCF_000296875.1 Streptococcus sp. GMD1S
TGGCTTCGTCCAAGATAGGCGATGGCACTCCAAGTTATAAGGGCTAGTAATCCAAGTGTTGATAGAATGATAATAAACATTTTTTTACCTCTTTTCATTTTTTATGACTCCTGTTCTTAATTTTATGAATGAACTATAAAATAATTCATTCATATCTTTTCAAAAAATAAAGAAATCCATTCTTTATTTTAGAACTCCTTTAATGAAGTTGGTTGCAAGTATTTCAACAGTTTTGCCAATATCTGGAAAATCTTTTTCCGTGATGTGCATATCCATATAGTAAAACAGATTATAAACCTGTAAAATCTCTTGAATCTTTTCTGGCGAGTACCCTTCATCCTGCATACGATTTGTAAAAGTTTTAACTAGAAACTGATGAAAAGGATTTGCGACTTTGCCTTCTTCTGAGGAATAGTAGCTATGCAACTCATCGGCTATGGCAGGATTGTACCATTCTGAAAGGATTTTATTGGAAGAAACGAGAGTTCTGGACTGAGCAAATAGTTGACCAATGAGGTCAATCATATCAATTTCCCAATCCAATTCTTCGATCATAGCTTGACGAACACGGTTGTTTTCATCTATATAGATGTCTAGAAAAATGGCTTCTTTACTCTCGTAATAGTTATAAAAAGAACCAACTGCAACACCAGCTTGCCTAGCAATTTCTGAAATTCCTGTTGCCTTGTAACCTTTTTTCGAAAAAACGTCATAAGCTGCTGTTTTTAGAGCTTGTTTTTTGTCCAATATGATTTAACTCCTTTGCTTTATGAATGAATAAATTTGTTCGTTCATTCATATTCTAACAAATCATGTCTAGCTTGTCAATAAGAAGGCTAGATCTATTAAATAAGTTAAAGAAACGCTAACTAAATGAGCACAGAAAGGAAAATATAGGATAAGGCTGGAACTATAGTTAAAAATAAGGTATGATATCAATGGGATGATTCTCTATTTAGCTTTTGTTTCCGAATCTGGATTTGAAAGATAAATAGCCAAATAGTTGAGTTACTAATTCATAGATTTTTTATTAAGGCTTTTGATATTTTGAACAAGAGTAAAGGAGGAGCGCATGCACAAGATTTTACTAGTAGAAGATGACCAAGTCATTCGGCAACAAGTGGGAAAACTGCTCTCTGAGTGGGGCTTTGAGGTCGTTTTGGTAGAAAACTTTATGGAAGTGCTGAGTTTATTTGTCCAGTCGGAGCCTCATTTGGTCCTCATGGATATTGGCCTGCCTCTTTTTAATGGTTACCACTGGTGTCAGGAGATTCGCAAGATTTCTAAGGTACCCATCATGTTTCTGTCTTCGAGAGATCAGGCTATGGATATTGTCATGGCGATTAATATGGGAGCGGATGACTTTGTAACTAAGCCTTTTGACCAGCAGGTCCTCCTTGCCAAGGTTCAGGGCTTGTTGCGCCGTTCCTATGAGTTTGGGCGGGATGAAAGTTTGCTAGAGTATGCAGGTGTGATTCTCAATACCAAGTCTATGGACCTGCACTATCAGGGGGAAGTATTGAGTTTGACCAAGAATGAATTTCAAATTTTGCGGGTCTTGTTTGAACATGCTGGCAATATCGTGGCGCGTGATGACCTGATGCGGGAACTCTGGAATAGCGACTTTTTCATCGATGACAATACCTTGTCTGTCAACGTTGCTCGCTTGCGTAAAAAGTTGGAGGAGCAAGGTTTAGCAGGGTTTATCGAAACTAAGAAAGGGATAGGATACGGACTGAAACATGCTTGATTGGAAACCATTTTTTCTAGCCTATCTGCGTTCACGTAGTCGCATCTTTGTCTATATTATTTCGTTGGGTTTTCTTGTCCTACTCTTTCAGTTTCTGTTTGCTAGTCTAGGAACTTATTTTCTTTATTTCTTTCTGCTCAGTAGTTTTTTGACCTTCCTATTTTTGGCTTGGGATATGTTTGCAGAGGCTCAGGTTTACAGACAGGAAGTACTCTATGCTGAGAGAGACCCAAAGTCTCCTCTGGAATGTGCGCTAGCAGAAAAACTCGAAGAGCGTGAGTCTGAATTGTATCAAAAGAAGTCGGAAGCGCAGAGCAAGCTGACGGATTTGCTTGATTACTACACCTTATGGGTTCACCAGATCAAGACACCCATTGCAGCGAGTCGACTTTTAGTAGCAGAAGTCTCTGATCGTGAGGTCAAGCAGCAACTGGAACAGGAAATCTTTAAGATTGACTCCTATACCAATCTAGTGTTGCAGTACCTTCGTTTGGAAAGTTTCCACGATGACTTGGTATTTGAAAAGGTTCAAGTGGAGGATTTGGTGAAGGAAGTGGTTCGCAAGTATGCCCTTTTCTTTATCCAAAAAGGACTGACGCTCAATCTCCATGACCTTGACAAAATCATCGTGACCGATAAGAAGTGGCTGTTGATCGTCATTGAACAAATCCTCTCAAACAGTCTCAAGTACACCAAGGAAGGTGGGTTAGAGATCTATATGGAAGGTCAGGAGCTCTGTATCAAGGATACGGGAATCGGGATTAAAAACAGTGATGTTCTCCGAGTCTTTGAACGTGGGTTTTCAGGCTACAATGGTCGTTTGACTCAGCAGTCATCTGGCCTTGGTCTTTACTTATCTAAGAAAATTTCTGAAGAACTGGGCCACCAGATTCGCATCGAGTCTGAGGTTGGAAAAGGAACAACAGTACGCATCAAGTTTTCCAATAGGAATCTGATGATTGAGTGAGCATAGTTGATGATGACCTTATCCATCTGTGGAATTTTTGTTCTAGTCTATATCTCTATTTTCATGATAATGTCTAGAAGTTACCGTAAGATTGTCCAGATGTAAAAAATGTTACACTAGGAAACGACTAGAATATAGTCAAAAAATAAAAGAGGCAAAAATGAAAGAAAGTTATTTTGACGGAGGAATCCTAGATTATATTGGATACTCTATCTTAGTAGCCATAATTTTCAGGCTTACCTTGGGGATCGCAACATCTTGGGCGGTTTGCATGATGCAAAATTGAAAACCAAACACACGGTAGTGGATGAGCAACGTCTATACTTTGACGGGACTGGAGCACAACTGTTCGGCAACTGGATCAAGGGGTTTCTTCTAACCATCATCACGTTTGGGATCTATGGCTTCTGATTGAAAATAAAAATGAAGCAATGGATTGTCGAACACACCAATCTTGTTTAAAGATTAAAACGGCATCTTCTTTCAGAGGAGATACCATTTTTTTTCTTTTTCGTATAAGGAAACAAAAGTTTCTTCCTTCTCTATCTGTTCAATTGATATATTTCTTCAGAGAAAGACTGTAAAATTTTTGATATAATGTTAAGGATAGACTGACGGATGCTTAAAAGATAATTTTCAAAAAAATAACAGGTGAGAATTAAAAATATGTAAGATTGAAAAGAAGTCTCTCTGCCATCATCCAAGCAGAAACAAGATTATATGAAATAAAAGGAGTAACCAATGACCGGAAATTATTCAACACGTGAATACCGTGAGAAATTATATGATGATCTTCATGTTCGATTAAGAGATATAGTGATTTTGATGTGTGCGATTTTTATTGCCTCTATAGGTCTAAATATGAATTCAACAGCTGTCATTATTGGAGCCATGTTGATTTCCCCTCTTATGACATCGATTGTTGGACTAGGATTCGGTTTAGCTATTTTTGATACGCGTTTAATCAAGCAA
>NZ_AJQY01000077.1:0-3656 GCF_000296875.1 Streptococcus sp. GMD1S
CATTATGAGAACGGGGTACAAGACTTTGTTTCTTACCTCAATGAAGACAAGGAAACCTTGACGCCAGTCCTATACTTTGAAGGCGAAGACAATAGTTTCCAAGTGGAAGTTGCCCTCCAGTACAATGATGGTTTTTCAGATAATATTCTATCCTTTGTCAATAACGTTCGCACGAAAGATGGTGGAACGCATGAGACAGGACTTAAGTCTGCCATTACCAAGGTTATGAATGACTACGCTCGTAAAACGGGACTTCTCAAGGAAAAAGATAAAAACCTTGAGGGTTCAGATTATCGTGAGGGACTTGCAGCCGTTCTTTCTATCCTAGTTCCTGAAGAACACCTCCAGTTTGAAGGTCAGACCAAGGATAAACTAGGGAGTCCTCTGGCTCGTCCTGTTGTAGATGGAATTGTGGCTGATAAGTTGACCTTCTTCCTCATGGAAAATGGAGAACTAGCTTCTAATCTCATTCGCAAGGCTATCAAGGCCCGTGATGCTCGTGAAGCAGCACGTAAGGCGCGTGATGAGAGCCGAAATGGCAAGAAGAATAAGAAAGACAAGGGCTTGCTTTCTGGTAAATTAACGCCAGCCCAGTCTAAAAATCCAGCTAAGAATGAACTCTATCTAGTCGAGGGTGACTCTGCCGGTGGTTCTGCCAAACAAGGTCGTGACCGCAAGTTCCAGGCTATCTTACCTCTTCGTGGTAAGGTGATTAATACAGCCAAGGCTAAGATGGCGGATATCCTCAAAAATGAAGAAATTAATACCATGATTTATACCATTGGTGCGGGTGTGGGTGCAGACTTCTCCATTGAAGATGCCAACTATGACAAGATCATTATCATGACCGATGCGGACACCGATGGTGCCCATATCCAGACCTTGCTCTTGACATTTTTCTATCGTTACATGCGTCCGCTAGTTGAGGCAGGCCATGTCTATATTGCCCTTCCGCCTCTTTACAAGATGTCCAAAGGCAAAGGCAAGAAAGAAGAAGTAGCTTATGCTTGGACAGACGGAGAACTAGAAGAACTCCGCAAACAGTTTGGTAAAGGCGCAACCCTCCAACGCTACAAGGGACTTGGTGAAATGAACGCAGATCAGCTCTGGGAAACAACCATGAATCCAGAAACCCGCACTCTTATCCGTGTCACCATCGAAGACCTAGCACGCGCTGAACGTCGCGTCAATGTCCTCATGGGAGACAAGGTTGAACCACGCCGTAAATGGATTGAAGATAATGTTAAGTTTACGCTGGAGGAAGCGACAGTGTTTTAAGGAGTATGAATAATGGATAGTTCCGGACATTCGATTTTTGGAAGTTATTTGGGTTTGATTTTCTTAGTTTCTTTACCCTCGGCTATTCTTGCATTCTACATCAATAGTCGAAAAAAAAGTTTCCAAGGATTATATGCACCGATTGTATTTACTTTATTTATGATCTTGATGCTTTTATTTAATATGGATTCCTCAGAATCCAGTGCTTTAGTAGCGACTGCTATTATGCTGTTTATTGGTTTTCCTTTGATAGCAGGAGCCTTAGTCTACACACTTATTCGATTGTGTTACGTCTATCCGGAGAAACGGTGGAAGGCTTTTTTGATTTTCCTATCCTATGTTTTAGGCCCCCTATCTGTAGGTATTCTGGGATGGTATGTGGTAAATTTAGTTCAGATCCATCTGTTGACATTCTTGGTAATGATTTTGATGATTCTAGTTTCCTATCTTCCTCCTCTCTATCTCCATTACACCAAACGAAATCAGTAAGACACAGAATACTTTTTGGTAGGGAATAGTGATTAATTGCTTAGATTATGTAAGAGATGGCAAATGGTTTACGATATATAATGAAAAACAATTTCAAACAGCTCTAAGTGATGAAGGAGAGAAATATGAGAACAGAACCCTAAATGCTTGGACTGATTTTAGGAACAGTTAAAACTTTAAAAGTTGACGCTGATAAGAACTCAAGTATCTCCTCTTCAATAATCTGACGGATGACCTCACTCAAGCCCGTTTTTTTCAGGGGGTGGATGCTTCATATTATTACGAAGGGTATAAACTTTACCATACAGGGGAGTTGTAAAGTTCAAGTAAAGGCGACGATCATCTTTTGCATGTAAACAATCGCTAAAACTATTGGAGGTGCTGGATTGATTACGTTATTAATGATGCCTTTTTTCCTTGTTCTCTTGGCCATTTTTGGAATTATATATGATTTAATGAACAATAAAGGTAGAAAAGAGTGTGCTCGTACAGTATCTTTGTTTATATTGAACATCCTCACTATTGGTATCTGTCTATTAGATCTACCAATGGAAAGTAAACCATACTCAGGAATAGGGTTTATCTTATTTTATGCACTTGCCTTCACACCTTTGATGATTGTTTTTTCACTATATACTCTCTATCGGATTGGAAAACATTATAGGTTTTTTAAGAGTAAGTTTGCTATAACACTTCGATTCAATGCTATTTTACTTTTCCTTCTTTCATTAGTAAATACTTTTGTATTATGGAGAAGCTTTCAAATATATCATAGAAACGATATGAATTTGTTATATTTTATTTTAATCGTTTTGGGGATTTGTTCAACTATCCAATTGATCGTAGGAGAGCTTGAGAAGAAAAGAATACGAGGCATCCAAAAACAAGAGGAGCAAGACGGCAATGAAAAATAATTCTATAAAAGATATGTGCAGACAACATAGAAGTGAAGCGCAAATGCTGAGATTAATTTTACAAACCGCAAAAAGTCTAAAAGTCGAGGCTGTCGCCATGTCCGGTTCACGAACTGATACAAAAGCACCAAAAGATGAGTTTCAAGATTATGATGTTGTTTATGTCGTGGACGACTTAGATAATCTAACGAGTAATCTTGCTTGGTTGGACCAGTTTGGAACACGTATCATTGAGCAGCATAATGTTCTAGGTAACCGTCGACTTTATCTCATGCTCTTTGAAGATGGAAATCGGATTGATTTGACCCTCTGTCCTACGGAATATATTCAAGAGTGGGTGGATAGTGAAGCTGATTATACAGTTTTGAAAGATGAGAAAGGCTTGTTTGTGCCCTATTCTCCAAATCCTCAACGTTACTGGACAAACCCAGCTAGTGCGATTGATTTTCAAAAAGCCTGCAATGAATTTTGGTGGGTGTCAGCTTACGTGGTCAAAGGAATCTGTCGCAAGCAAGTCATCTATGCTACTGACCATCTCTATGGGATTTGTCAGCAAGAACTCTTGAAGGTCGTGGCTTGGCAAGTTGCAGCTGATAAGGGGACGATTGATATTGGTAAGAACTATAAATATCTCTTTAACTATCTACCTGCTGAGAAAGAGAAACAATTCTCGAACCTACTTGATTTCTCAAGTTTAGAAAAACTCACTCAGTCTTTATTTGCTACCATGGAACTTTTCCATCAAGAGGCTCATTTCCTTGCTCAAAAAGAGGGATTTGACTATGATATGGAAGTAGCTGAGAAGATGATTGAGTATGCTGAGGAGAGACTTTCAAATCACTAACTAAATGAAGTATATAATTTAAAAGATTAAACTACAGAAAAGATAGTTTAGTTATATATAGTAACTGAACACGGGACTAATTTCTGTAAATTATCCCTTATTCTATAAAAACCACTCTACATTCTTTGAAA
>NZ_AJQY01000078.1:0-3340 GCF_000296875.1 Streptococcus sp. GMD1S
CTCTATTTGCATGATCCAGCTGGTTTTGCCTGTATGAAGGTTGCTTTTAATGACATTTTAGAAGCTTGGAAGGCAGAAGCTATTGACTATAAGCGTGGAGCATACTCCATGTGGGGAAATTTTAAGAAGGTCAAGAGTCCTAGTCAAACTCAAATCTATCAAGAAACGGCGAGGATTATGAGATCCAGATATCTGGATGGACAAAGTAATGTCTTGGAATGTTATGCAAAAGCAGTTGCTGAAAACGGCTTAAATACGGAGCAAAAGCAATTGCATCAGTATTTCAGCTTTAAACTTGCTGCTGTTCGAAATCTCTATCTCAGTAAATTCTTAAAAGACCATGATCCCGAAGGGGCAAGATTAAAAGAGGAATTGGCTTCTTTATTTGGTCAAGCTCACCTTTCGTGTTTAAAAGAAGATTACCAAGAATTAGCCCACTTGCTCTATCAGATAGCTGAAGTGGATGGTCGTTTTAGAGATTTATATGTAAAGTAGTGACTATAAGCATAAAAAAATAGTTAGTAAAAGCAGCTTTTCGTAAAATGAAGAACTGCTTTTTGATTATGGTATAATGAAGTAAGAAAATAGCTTATTCTAGTTGAAGATGAAGGGAGAACTCCCATGCCTAGACCAAAAACGAAAGAGGAGCTAGTGTTAGCCTCTAAGGAAAACTATGAAAAGCTCAATCACCTTATATCTAAATTAAGTGAAGAGGAGCTACGGATTCCTTTTGATTTTTCAAAAGACAAAAAGAAAAAAGAAGCTCACTGGAATAGAGATAAAAATCTACGGGATGTTTTGATCCATCTATATGAATGGCAGCAATTACTTTTAACTTGGGTACATTCTAATCAAAAAGGTCAAGAAAGAACTTTTCTCCCTGAACCTTATAATTGGAAAACTTATGGGGAAATGAATGTCGCTATTTGGAAGAAGCATCAGAAAACGTCCGTAGAAGAAGCGACCAAACTCCTCAATCAATCGCATAAAAAGGTTTTAGAGTTAATGGAAGGCTTCAGCAATGACGAATTGTTCACAAAAGGTACCTATAAATGGACGGGTGGGACAAGTCTAGGTTCCTACTTTGTCAGTAGCACCTCCAGTCACTATGACTGGGCTCTGAAAAAACTCAAAGCTCATCAGAAAAATTGTAAGAAACGTTAATTGAAGAGTTTATGAAGGTTGGAAAATCTTCTTCTAAGCTTCGAATAGCTTAGTTCTCGTGATTTTTGAGCTCTTCTAGCTTTAGAATCCTTCAAAAATTAAAATTTAAAGCTGTCATAGACTTAGAATAGATCTAAAAAATATATACAAATGCAATTCTAAACTTAGAATTGAATTTATATTAAAGTGATTATACTGTTCGATACTTAGAATGACTTGATTCTGAGAAATGTTGACTAGAAAATGGATCGAATGGCTTTTTTCTGATATAGGATGATAGATAGATGGGTGAGATGATGAACATACAAAAAGAGAAAGTTAGAAAAGAGTTGATGTCCCTCTGTTTGGGAGAGTTCACAGCCGTCCTATCTATTTGGTTTTGTTTTTTCCTTTTGAAAAATAGGCTTGGTGATTGGAATGGTTTGATCTCTATTCTTCATCCGTTGTCTTTACTGACATTTATTTTGCTTCAAGGTTCAATCTATTGGGCGATTTTGATTAGAAGACTCTCGAAACCTCAGTTCGGAAGTGAAAATGTCCCTAAACTATATGGTGTGCTCAGAATACTAGACCTCGTTTTACTTATTTCAGGCTTTCCTTTTATTGTCTGGAATGCACAGAGTGTCCTAGTGACTATCTTAGCCACGTTGATACAGCTTTTTGCCCTTATCGAATGGGTTAATTATTTCCTCCTACGCCTATCTTATAGTTTGAACCCTCTTGTTTTATGGAAACGAATTACCAAGGGAAAACTTGAAAAAAGCAGAATAGCCAAGGAGTTGGGGTAGGGGGAATGAATGTATGTTTTAGATACTATCAATATAAAACTTTAGTTGACGTTAAATAATATTAAAAATGAGTAGGAGAATATCTATGTCTGTAGGGTTAATGGTTGGTTATAATTGGTGGACTATAGGAGAAGGGAGTCTTTTTAATTCATTCTTTTCGACTATTTATGTTCGCTTAGAGAATAATGAGTGGGGAAGTAGATACCCAGTAATAATGAATAAGCTTTACTGGGGAGATGTTCCTTTTGAATCTGTTGAAAGAGGAATAGCTGAGTTGGTATCTATCCAAGAGGAGTTGAAAAAATTTCTCCCTCAGGATGTTATATGGGATTTTGAAGATTTGTCACTCACTCCTCCTTGGGGAAATAATATCGCAGAGCATATAACAAATTTATCACATTATTTCATAACGAGTTCCGGAAAAGATTTAATAGAAGTTTTGCTGACTAGTTTTAGATTTGCACTTGAGCACGGTCAAAATGTGAGTGTAAAAAGTATTTGAAACTCAATAAATCAAAGGTTCATTTATGCTATAATGTTCTTAATGAATTTTCAGAAAGGAAACTCAATGTCCTACAAATTTCTACTTTTCGATCTCGATCACACCTTGCTTGATTTTGATGCTGCTGAGGATGTGGCACTGACGCAACTTTTAAAAGAAGAAGGAGTTGCAGACATTCAAGCCTATAAAGACTATTATGTTCCTATGAACAAGGCTCTCTGGAAGGACTTGGAACAAAAGAAAATCAGTAAACAAGAACTGGTTAACACGCGCTTTTTACGTTTGTTTGCTCATTTTGGACTGGAGAAAGACGGTAGGTTACTTGCTCAGCGTTACCAGTTTTTTCTAGCCCAGCAAGGACAAATCCTTTCGGGAGCTCATGAACTTTTGGACTGTCTCATTGAGCGTGATTATGAGCTGTACGCTGCGACAAATGGCATTACTGCTATTCAGACAGGTCGTTTGGCTCAATCAGGTCTGGCTCCCTATTTCAACCAAGTCTTTATCTCCGAGCAGTTGCAAACGCAAAAACCTGATGCACTATTCTATGAAAAAATTGGTCAACAGATTACTGGATTTTATAAAGAAAAGGCCCTTATGATTGGAGATTCTCTAACCGCCGACATTCAAGGTGGCAATAATGCTGGTATTGATACTATCTGGTACAATCCCCATCATCTGAAAAACAAGACGCAAGCCCAGCCGACTTATGAAGTTCATTCTTACCAAGATATACTGGATTGTTTGGATACTATGTAGTACTTTTTCTAAGAGGGGATGATATGGAAACTAAAGTCATTGAAGAGATTGACAACTTACTAAATCTCATAGAGCAGTATCAGTTAAAAGGTGTGGTTGCTCAAGTAAATTCGTTAAAAGAGTTAAA
>NZ_AJQY01000079.1:0-3309 GCF_000296875.1 Streptococcus sp. GMD1S
ATTCAAACCACGTCAACGTCGCCTTGCCGTACTCAAGTACAGCCTGCGGCTAGTTTGCTCTTTGATTTTCATTGAGTATTAAAAATGAACGATATAGAAAGGAAAGGGCTGGTTTATGGACAAAAAAGAATTATTTGATGCGCTAGACGATTTTTCCCAACAGTTACTGGTGACCTTGGCCGATGTGGAAGCCATCAAGAAAAATCTCAAGAGCCTGGTAGAGGAAAATACAGCTCTTCGCTTGGAAAATAGTAAGTTGCGCGAACGCTTGGGCGAGGTGGAAGCAGATACACCCGTTAAGGCCAAGCATGTTCGTGAAAGCGTCCGCCGAATCTATAAAGACGGTTTTCACGTATGTAATGATTTTTATGGACAACGTCGCGAGCAGGACGAGGAATGTATGTTCTGTGATGAGTTGTTATATAGGGAGTAAGCATGCAGATTCAAAAAAGTTTTAAGGGACAATCTCCCTATGGCAAGCTTTACCTAGTAGCAACGCCGATTGGCAATCTAGATGATATGACCTTTCGTGCCATCCAGACCTTGAAAGAGGTGGACTGGATTGCTGCTGAGGACACGCGCAATACAGGGCTTCTGCTCAAGCATTTTGATATTTCGACCAAGCAAATCAGTTTTCATGAGCACAATGCCAAGGAAAAAATTCCTGATTTGATTGGTTTACTGAAAGCAGGACAAAGTATTGCTCAGGTTTCTGATGCGGGTCTGCCTAGTATCTCGGATCCTGGTCACGATTTAGTCAAGGCAGCCATTGAGGAAGAAATCGCAGTTGTTACCGTTCCAGGTGCCTCTGCAGGGATTTCTGCTTTGATTGCCAGTGGTTTGGCGCCGCAACCACATGTTTTTTATGGTTTCTTACCGAGAAAATCAGGTCAGCAAAAGCAATTTTTCAACTCAAAAAAAGACTATCCAGAAACTCAGATTTTCTACGAATCGCCTCACCGTGTGGCAGATACATTGGAAAATATGCTAGAAGTCTACGGTAACCGCTCGGTGGTCTTGGTCAGAGAATTGACCAAAATCTATGAAGAATACCAACGAGGAAAGATTTCAGAGCTACTAGAAAGCATAGCTGAAACGCCACTCAAGGGCGAATGCCTTCTCATCATTGAGGGTGCCAGTCAGGATGTGGAGGAAAAGGACGAGGAGGACTTGTTTTCAGATATCCAAGCACGCATCCAAGAAGGCATGAAGAAAAATCAAGCCATTAAGGAAGTTGCGAAACTCTACATGTGGAATAAAAGTCAACTCTATGCTGCCTACCACGACTGGGAAAAAAATCAAGAAAGTGATTAAACAGGGAAGTTTGCCATCTTCCCTTTTTTTGTTATACTAGTAGAAGAAAAATTAGAAAGATTTGTGGGTGTCAAACAGTCTAGTAGCTTGTTTTGATATGAACTTAGGTTCCACCCAAAGAGGTATTAGTGTCGTGTCTCAATCTTATATCAATGTTATCGGTGCTGGTTTGGCAGGTTCTGAAGCAGCTTACCAAATCGCAGAACGCGGTATTCCAGTTAAACTTTATGAAATGCGTGGGGTCAAGTCAACACCACAGCACAAAACAGACAATTTTGCTGAATTGGTTTGTTCCAATTCCTTACGTGGGGATGCTTTGACCAATGCAGTTGGGCTTCTCAAGGAAGAAATGCGTCGCTTGGGTTCTGTTATCTTGGAATCTGCTGAAGCTACACGTGTTCCTGCTGGTGGAGCCCTTGCGGTGGACCGTGATGGTTTCTCTCAAATGGTGACTGAAAAAGTGGCTAATCACCCCTTGATTGAAGTGGTTCGTGATGAAATTACAGAATTGCCGACTGATGTTATTACAGTTGTCGCTACTGGTCCTTTAACCAGCGATGCCCTAGCTGAAAAGATTCATGCCCTTAATGACGGTGATGGTTTCTATTTCTACGATGCGGCGGCGCCGATTATCGATGTCAATACCATCGATATGAGCAAGGTCTATCTCAAGTCTCGTTATGACAAGGGAGAAGCAGCCTACCTCAATGCCCCTATGACCAAGCAAGAATTTATGGATTTCCATGAAGCATTGATCAATGCGGAAGAAGCCCCGCTCAATTCGTTTGAAAAAGAAAAGTACTTTGAAGGTTGTATGCCTATCGAAGTCATGGCTAAGCGTGGCATTAAAACCATGCTTTATGGTCCGATGAAGCCAGTCGGTTTGGAGTATCCAGACGATTATACAGGCCCTCGTGACGGGGAGTTCAAAACACCGTATGCAGTTGTCCAGCTTCGTCAGGATAATGCGGCTGGTAGCCTCTACAATATCGTCGGTTTCCAGACCCACCTCAAATGGGGAGAACAAAAGCGTGTCTTCCAAATGATTCCAGGTCTTGAAAATGCGGAGTTTGTTCGCTATGGGGTCATGCACCGCAATTCTTACATGGATTCACCAAATCTTCTGGAGCAGACCTATCGTTCTAAGAAACAGCCAAACCTTTTCTTTGCTGGTCAAATGACGGGTGTAGAAGGCTATGTTGAGTCAGCAGCTTCAGGCTTGGTTGCAGGTATTAACGCAGCTCGTCTCTTTAAGGGTGAAAGTGAAGCTATCTTCCCAGAGACCACAGCGATTGGAAGTCTAGCTCATTACATCACTCATGCGGACAGCAAGCATTTCCAGCCCATGAATGTCAATTTTGGGATTATCAAGGAATTGGATGGCGAGCGTATCCGTGATAAGAAGGCTCGTTATGAAAAAATTGCAGAGCGTGCTCTTACCGACTTAGAGGAATTTTTAACAGTCTAATTTTTTTCAAAGAATTGCTCATGATACTATAAAAATCTTAGAAATTGTGATAAAATAGGTAGGATAAAAAAAGGAGAGTAAAAATGGCGAATCCCAAGTATAAACGTATTTTAATCAAGTTATCAGGTGAAGCCCTTGCCGGTGAACGTGGCGTAGGGATTGATATCCAAACAGTTCAAACAATCGCAAAAGAGATTCAAGAAGTTCATAGCTTAGGTATCGAAATTGCCCTTGTTATTGGTGGAGGAAATCTCTGGCGTGGGGAACCTGCTGCAGAAGCAGGAATGGACCGTGTTCAGGCAGATTACACTGGAATGCTTGGGACCGTGATGAATGCTCTTGTGATGGCAGATTCATTGCAACAAGTTGGTGTCGATACGCGTGTACAAACAGCCATTGCCATGCAACAAGTGGCAGAACCTTATGTACGTGGACGTGCCCTTCGTCACCTTGAAAAAGGCCGTATTGTTATCTTTGGTGCTGGAATTGGTTCACCTTACTTCTCAACAGATACAACAGCAGCCCTT
>NZ_AJQY01000080.1:0-3246 GCF_000296875.1 Streptococcus sp. GMD1S
GTCTTGGGGCCTGGTTCCCTCTTTACATCGATTTTGCCCAATATTGTCATTGAGGAGATTGGACAGGCTCTCTTGGAGACTAAGGCAGAGATCGCCTATGTCTGCAATATCATGACCCAGCGTGGGGAAACAGAGCACTTTTCAGACAGTGACCACGTGGAAGTCCTCCATCGACACTTAGGTAGGCCATTTATTGATACGGTCTTGGTTAATATCGAGAAGGTTCCTAGAGAATACATGGATACCAACCGTTTTGATGAATATTTGGTTCAGGTAGAGCATGATTTTGCTGGTCTTTGCAAGCAGGTCCCTCGTGTGATTTCATCCAACTTCCTTCGTTTGGAAAATGGAGGAGCCTTCCATGATGGCGATTTGATTGTAGATGAATTGATGCGCATTATACAGGTGAGAAAATGAGTTTCACAGTAGCAGTAAAAGAAGAAATTCTTGGTCAACACCATCTCAGTCGTTATGAACTATCGGCCATTATCAAGATGTCTGGTAGCATCGGTCTCTCGACTTCTGGCCTGACCTTGTCTGTTGTGACTGAAAATGCCAAGTTGGCTCGGCATCTCTATGAGTCCTTTCTCCATTTTTATGAGATTAAGTCTGAGATTCGACACCATCAGAGAAGCAATCTTCGCAAGAATCGTGTCTATACGGTCTATACAGATGAGAGGGTGCAGGAGCTTTTAGCTGATTTGCGACTTGCGGATTCCTTCTTTGGTTTGGAGACGGGTATTGATCCCGATATCTTAGCAGATGAAGAGGCTGGTCGTGCTTACTTATGTGGGGCCTTTCTGGCAAATGGTAGCATCCGAGATCCGGAGTCTGGCAAGTACCAGTTGGAGATCAGTTCTGTATATCTGGACCACGCCCATGGACTAGCCTCTCTCCTTCAGCAGTTTTTGTTGGATGCCAAGGTTATTGAGCGAAAGAAAGGTGCAGTTACCTATCTCCAGCGTGCAGAGGACATCATGGATTTCTTGATCGTGATTGGGGCTATGCAGGCGCGTGATAACTTTGAGCGCGTCAAGATTTTGCGTGAAACTCGTAACGATCTCAATCGAGCCAATAATGCCGAGACAGCTAATATCGCTCGGACAGTTTCTGCCAGCATGAAGACTATCAATAATATCAGTAAAATCAAAGATAGAATGGGTTTGGAAAATTTACCAGTGGATTTGCAGGAGGTGGCTCGCTTACGGATCCAGCACCCAGACTACTCTATCCAGCAGTTGGCGGATAGCCTGAGCAATCCCCTGACCAAAAGTGGTGTCAACCACAGACTCAGAAAAATAAACAAGATTGCAGATGAACTATAAAACCACGAATCGTTGATCCGTGGTTCTTTTATTATAAACTGGTCGAGTGTTTGGGTTGTACTTTTTGGTCAGGGTCAATGTAGTTAATGGCATTGTTAACAGCTGTTGGAGCTTCACCCAGTCCTGTCGCAATCAAATCAATCTTACCTTCATAGTAGCAGCAGTCGCCGATAGCATAGATACCTGCTTGGCTGGATTCTTGTTTGCTATTGACGATAATCTTGTGGCGGTTGAGATCCAGACCCCAATTTTTAAGATTGCCAACAGATGATTTGAAACCATAGTTGACAAAGAGATGGTCTACCTCAATCGTTTCGGTTTCATCTGATTTGACTTTGGTGATTTCTAGTTTGTCGAGTGTTTTTCCATCTCCGATAAGTTGGCTAGGGACGAACGGTGTCTTGATGGTTACAGATGATTCTTGCAAGGCTTGCACACTGTGTTCTAAGGCGCGGAAGTTATCTCTGCGGTGAACGAGAGTAGTTGGGGCAATCTTTTCAAAAGCCAGAGCCCAGTCCACTGCTGAGTCCCCACCACCAAGGATGGTTACTTTCTTACCAGCGTATTGCTGGATGTTGGAAACGTGGTAGTGGATATTTTCATAGCTCTCAACACCTTCCAATTCGAGTGGCCGTGGTTTAAAGGCGCCACCACCCATGGCAATGATAACTGTTTTGGTCAGGTGACTTCCTTTGTTAGTTTGAATTGTATAACCTTGATCTTGTTTCTCGATTTCAAGAACAGTTTCGTTGAGGTGAACAGGTGTTTCAAAGCCGTTTAGCTGTTCAATCAAGCGATTGGTCAATTCTTCTCCAGTAAGGTTTGGAAAACCTGGCACATCAAGGATTTGCTTCTCAGGATAGAGGATGGCTGGTTGACCACCGAGCTGGGGAAGAGAGTCGATGATTTGGACTTTGGCTTGGCGTAGGTGGGCGTAAAAGGCAGCAAAGAGCCCAACAGGACCGCCACCTACAATGGTAATATCATAGAGTTGAGACATGATTTCTCCTTCGTTTTTTCTAGTCAGTTTATTTTATCATATTTTTGCTTAATTTAAAATGAGGTAGGATAGGGAAAAAATGGGCAAAAAATGGTATAATGGTACAGAAAGTGTTTTGACAGGGAGGAGGCCAGGGATGAATTTTCAACCATTATCCAATTTGCAATACTGGACGAGTTTGTTTTCAAGCCCTTGGACAATAGTCACCAATCTGATAGATATTCTGATTGTGACTTATATTTTATATCATTTTACCAAAGCGATTGCAGGGACCAAAATCATGATTTTGGTGCGGGGAGTCTTGGTCTTTATTTTAGGTCAGATTCTGTCCAATATGATTGGTTTGACGACCATTTCCTGGTTGATTAATCAGATCATCACCTACGGGGTCATTGCAGCGGTGGTTATTTTTTCACCAGAGATTCGGACTGGTTTGGAACGATTGGGTCGAGCTACTGATTTCTTCTACAATGCGCCTATTAGTGCGGAAGAGCAAATGGTTCGCGCCTTTGTCAAATCAGTCGAGTACATGAGTCCTCGTAAGATTGGTGCTCTGGTAGCAGTTCAGCGAGTGAGAACCTTGCAGGAATACATCTCAACTGGGATTCCTCTAGATGCTAAAATTTCCTCTGAGTTATTGATTAATATCTTTATCCCCAATACTCCCTTACACGATGGAGCGGTCATTGTCAGAGAAGATCGGATTGCCGTAACTTCAGCCTACCTACCCCTGACTGAAAATACGGGAATTTCCAAGGAGTTTGGGACACGTCACAGGGCAGCGATTGGTTTGTCGGAAGTATCAGATGCTCTTACCTTTGTGGTTTCTGAGGAAACAGGTGGAATCTCAATCACCTATAATGGAGTCTTTAAGCATGATTTGACCTTGGAAGAGTTTGAATCGGAGTTAAGAAGAATCTT
>NZ_AJQY01000081.1:0-3055 GCF_000296875.1 Streptococcus sp. GMD1S
TCCTGTCATTCTACTTTATATTATATGACGGCTAGCCACCTAAGAGAAAACTATCCCGACTTTTACAACAAACACATCGCCTTCTGGGAGTGTCTATAAACAAAAACCAAGCCAACTGGGCTTGGTTTTCTTATCTATTTTTAGTATCAAGAATGATGGTAACTGGCCCATCATTTACCAGCTCCACCTGCATATCCGCTCCAAAGATGCCTGTCTGAACAGGTACTTCCTGAGCTAGCTTTTGATTGAAAAACTCATAGAAGGCAGTTGCTATATCCGGCTTGGCTGCACCTGTAAAGGCGGGACGATTGCCTTTCTTGGTATCCGCAAAGAGGGTAAACTGGGAAATAGAAAGGATTTCCCCTTCAATATCCTTGACAGATAGGTTCATTTTCCCTTCCGCATCAGAAAAAATCCGCATGTTGACGAGCTTTCTCACAGCATAGTCCAAATCTTCCTCTTGGGCCTCTGGACCAACACCGACCAGCAATAAGAGTCCCTGATTGATCTTTCCATGAACCTGACCTTCGATACTGACTTGAGCTTTTTTAACCCGTTGGATAATGATTTTCATAATAGCCTTTCTAGTAAGAGCTAGGACAATTAGCCATTAGTCCGTTTGACGGAGTAAACCTCTGGCACACTCTTAATCTTATCCACGACTGTGGTCAGTGTAGAGAGGTTGGAAATACCAAAGGAGACATGGATATTAGCAAATTTCATATCCTTAGTTGGCTGAGCATTAACGGTTGAGATATTCTTGGTCGTGTTTGAGAGAACTTGTAAAACATCATTTAAGAGCCCTGTACGGTTGAGACCATAGATATCGATGTGGGCAGTGTATTCCTTGCTTGAGAATTGATCTTCCCACTCCACATCAAGGAGACGTTGCTCGTAGTTTTCTTGGGCACGGAGATTCATACAGTCCACACGGTGAATAGCTACACCGCGTCCCTTAGTAATGTAGCCGACAATGTCGTCACCCGGCACTGGATTGCAACACTTGGCAATCCGAACTAGGAGACCTGAAGCACCTTCAATGACCACGCCACCCTCATGCTTAACCTTGAGGGTTTCTTTGTTCTCAACCTTAACTTCGCCACCTTTGACAAGCTCTTCTGCTTCTGCCTTGGCCTTAGCGCGTTCTTCCTCACGACGTTCCTTTTCGGTCAATCGGTTAAAGACGGTAATAGCGCCAATTTCTCCAAAACCAATGGCTGCATAGAGAGCTTCCTCTGTCTTGTAGCTGGTCTTTTGAAGGACCTCGTCCATATGACGCTTGTCCATGAATTTATTGGCTACATAGCCGTTTTCTTGGAACTGGGCCATCAACATCTCACGGCCCTTGTTAACGGATAATTCCTTGTCTTGATTTTTAAAGAACTGACGAATCTTGTTGCGCGCCTTGCTGGTCTTGACCATGTTGAGCCAGTCACGACTTGGACCAAAGGAGTTGGGATTGGTGATAATTTCAACCTGATCCCCTGTCTTGAGCTTGGTTGTCAGTGGAACCATACGGCCATTGACCTTGGCACCAGTCGCTTTTTCACCGACTTTGGTATGGATTTCATAGGCAAAGTCAATCGGTCCTGAATCTTTTGGCAGGGAGCGAACCGCACCATCAGGAGTAAAGACGTAAATCTCCTCCGCCAGATAGTTTTCTTTAACAGAGTCCACAAATTCCTTGGCATCATCAGCCTGGTCTTGGAGCTCCATCATCTCCTTGATCCAGTTCATCCCAATAGCAGATTCCTTGCTGTTGACCTGCCCTTTAATGCCTTTCTTATAAGCCCAGTGAGCTGCTACCCCGTACTCAGCCACTTCGTGCATTTCCTTAGTCCGAATCTGGAATTCAATCGGCCCTTTTGGCCCATAAACAGTTGTATGGATAGACTGGTAACCATTGGCCTTACGATTGGCGATATAGTCTTTGAAGCGGCCTGGCATAGGTTTCCAAAGTTCATGCACATAACCCAGCATAGCATAGACATCACTCTGGGTATCTAAGATACAGCGAATGGCAATCAGGTCATAAATTTCCTCAAAGCGTTTCTTCTTATCCTGCATCTTGCGGTAGATCGAATAGATATGCTTAGGACGACCATAGATTTTCCCTTTGAGATTGCGTTCGGTAGCATAGTCCTCCAACTTGGTTACGACTTCGTCGACCAGAGCCTCACGTTCTCTGCGCTTTTCCTTCATCATGTGGGTGATCTTGTAAAACTCAGTTGGATTGAGATAACGGAAAGATAGGTCTTCCAACTCCCACTTGACACTGGAAATCCCTAGACGATGAGCAAGTGGTGCGTAAATTTCCATGGTTTCTCTGGAAATCCGTTCTTGCTTGTCCTTTCGCAGGTGTTTAAGAGTCCGCATATTGTGCAAACGGTCCGATAATTTAACCAAGATAACGCGGATATCCTCTGACATGGCCATAAGCATCTTGCGGTGATTTTCAGCCAATTGTTCCTCGAGTGATTTGTACTCAACCTTACCAAGCTTGGTCACCCCATCAACGATAATCCGAACATCATGACCGAACTCTCTCTCCAGATCATCCAGTGTCGCATCTGTGTCTTCAACCACGTCATGCAAAAAACCACAGGCAACGGTTACGGCATCCAGCTTGAGCTTAGCCAAAATGCCTGCTACCTGAATGGGATGGATAATATAGGGCTCTCCTGATTTCCGAAACTGCCCACTATGACAATCAACTGCGTAAATCAATGCTTTTTGTACAAAAGCAACGTCTTCCTTTGTTAAATATTCTCTCGTTAAAGCGACTACCTGATCGCCCGTCAAATTCACTTCTTTCGGCATCTATACTCTCCAATTCTTCCTACCATTTTATCACTTTTTTAAGGATATGAAAACTAGAAAAGCTCTGTTTTTATGCCAATACCAATCATTAAAAAAACACTGCCAGATTTCTCTAGTAGTGTTTTGACATTTCATTTGCTTAGTAGACTGTTTTTTCAGTTTCTACGTCGAAGAAGTGTGCTTTGTTCAAGTCAAATCCAAGTTCAACTGTTGCACCTGTTTGCAAGTAGTCACG
>NZ_AJQY01000082.1:0-2873 GCF_000296875.1 Streptococcus sp. GMD1S
AAGGTCTTCTCAAACATTCAAAAGACTATTCAGTACTTACTTTCTGCCAATACTGCTGAAGTATTAACTATCTTCTTATCAACCTTGTTTGGTTGGGACGTCTTGCAGCCAGTTCATCTCTTGTGGATCAACTTGGTAACAGATACCTTCCCAGCTATCGCTCTAGGTGTTGAGCCTGCTGAGCCTGGTGTCATGAACCATAAACCACGTGGACGCAAGGCAAGCTTCTTCTCAGGTGGTGTTTTGAGTTCTATCATTTATCAAGGTGTACTCCAAGCAGCTATTGTTATGAGTGTTTATGGCCTTGCGATTGCTTACCCAGTTCACGTGGGTGACAATCATGCTATTCACGCAGATGCCCTCACTATGGCCTTTGCAACACTTGGTTTGATTCAGCTCTTCCATGCCTACAACGTCAAGTCTGTTTACCAATCCATCTTGACAGTCGGACCATTCAAGTCTAAGACCTTCAACTGGTCTATCTTGGTATCCTTCATCCTCTTGATGGCAACAATCGTTGTAGAACCGCTTGAAGGTATCTTCCACGTAACCAAACTAGACTTGTCTCAATGGGGTATTGTTCTAGCTGGAAGCTTCTCAATGATACTTATCGTCGAAATCGTTAAGTTTGTTCAACGTAAACTTGGTCTTGATAAGAACGCGATTTAAAAAGAAAGTCATCTTCGGATGGCTTTTTTTGCATTTGAGAGAAAGGACTAGGAGTTGCTCCCTTTTGTGCTATAATAAAGTAAAGTAGCAAGGAGTGAAAGAGAATGGAAAAGAAAATTGTCCGAGATGTCTTATTCTTGTCGCAGGTCTCGAAACCTGCAAGTCAGGAAGACCTTTATCTGGCTAAGGATTTGCAGGATACCCTGCTGGCTAATCGCGAGACCTGTGTCGGTCTGGCAGCCAATATGATTGGTGTGCAGAAGCGTGTCATTATCTTTAATCTTGGCTTGGTTCCCATGGTCATGTTTAACCCCATTCTCCTTTCCTATAAAGGACCTTACGAGACAGAGGAAGGTTGTTTGTCTTTGACTGGGGTGCGACCAACAACTCGCTATGAAACGATTACGGTTTCCTATCGTGATAGTAAGTGGGAGGAACAGACCATTACGTTAACAGGTTTTCCAGCTCAGATCTGCCAACATGAACTGGATCATTTGGAAGGACGGATTATTTAGGAGGAACTCAGATGAAACGCATACTTTTTGAACTTGTTTTTATCGCAACGACTTGGTATATCTTTTTGCCGCCACTTAATCTTACTAGTTGGGAATTCATCTTCTTTCTTTGTGGGCATCTGGTGGTGATGGGAATTTTGTTTAGTTTCCGCAAGGATACCAACCTCCTCAAGACAGTTCACCTACGTCATGGCAAGGCTGCCAAAGATCTCAATCTAGAAGGATTCCTTTTTACCAAACTTAGTAGAGGATTGTTTCTGACTGCAGCTATCATTTTTGCCCTTGCTGGTCTGGTAAGCCTAGTAACCTCTAGCTTTTTCCAAGCAAAAAATTATGCTAATGTGGTGTCTATCACAGAAAAAGATTTTAAAGATTTTCCTAAGAGTGATACCAGTAAGGTTCCAATCCTAGATCGGAGCACTGCAGAGAAGATTGGAGATCGTTATCTAGGCTCTCTGACGGATAAGGTCTCCCAGTACGTAGCAGCAGATACTTATACCCAGCTGACGGTTGATGGCAAACCTTATCGAGTAACTCCTTTGGAGTATGCCGACCCGATCAAATGGTTTAATAATCAGTCCAAGGGAATTGGCGAGTATATCAAGGTTGATATGGTGACAGGAAATGCGGAATTGGTGGATTTAAAAACGCCAATGAAGTATTCAGACTCCGAGTATTTTAACCGAGACGTCAAACGTCATCTTCGGATCAAGTACCCAACCAAGATTTTTAAAACGCCCTCCTTTGAGGTGGATGATGAAGGCAATCCTTTCTATGTAGCAACCGTTTATCAAAAGCAGTTTGGTCTAGGAGTACCTCGCCCTTCGTCTGTTATTATCTTAGATGCCACCAATGGAGAAACCAAGGAATACAGCTTGGATGAAGTCCCAGAATGGGTGGATCGTGTCTATCCAGCTGAAGAAACCATCGAGCAAATCAACTACAACGGCAAGTATAAAGACGGCCTCTGGAATGCCTTGATTTCTAAGAAAAACGTTACCCAAACGACAGAAGGCTATAACTATCTTTCTATCGGAAATGACATTTATCTCTACACTGGGGTGACTTCAGCCAACGCTGACGAAAGTAATCTAGGATTTATCCTTGAAAATATGCGCACTGGTGAAATCACCAAGTACAATCTAGCTTCAGCAACCGAAGAATCTGCCCGTGCTTCTGCAGAGGGAGCAGTGCAAGAGAAGGCCTACAAGGCTACCTTCCCTATTCTTGTCAATCTCAATGACAAACCGCTCTATATCATGGGCTTGAAGGACAATGCAGGCTTGGTCAAGGAGTATGCATTGGTCGATGCCGTGGAGTACCAAAACGTCATCGTAGCAACTACGGTAGATGAACTCCTCAGCAAGTATGCCAATAAAAATGACCTCGAGTTGGATAATGAAACGGTAGAAAACATCAAGGGTATCGTCTCAGACCTTAAATCAGCTGTCATCAAGGGTGATACCGTCTACTTCTTTAAAGTTGATGGCAAGATTTATAAGGTCAAGGCTTCCGTGTCAGACGACCTTCCTTACCTCGAAAATGGCCAATCCTTCGAAGGTCAAGTTGGAAAAGATAACTATCTCAAGACCTTTAAAGTACAATAATACTCTTCGAAAATCAAATTCAAACTACGTCAGCGTCGCCTTGCCGTACTCAAGTACAGCCTGCGGCTAGCTTCCTAGTTTG
>NZ_AJQY01000083.1:0-2785 GCF_000296875.1 Streptococcus sp. GMD1S
AACATGATTCTACAACAAAAGAATGTTCTTGTCAAATCATATCTGAAAAAAATTCACTAAAATATTATAAAAAAGCAATCTGGATAGAGAAAATGCCTAAATCATGTTATAATGAAACGATAGAATTCTTAGAAAGAGTGGATGTTTTTTTGATAACTCCTACTTATGAATGGCAGTTTGCCCCGCAGGTTGAAGATGCGGATTTTACAAAGATAGCCA
Organism: Streptococcus sp. GMD1S; assembly: GCF_000296875.1. Classification (GTDB taxonomy): domain Bacteria; phylum Bacillota; class Bacilli; order Lactobacillales; family Streptococcaceae; genus Streptococcus. The sequence continues at coordinate 220 of NZ_AJQY01000083.1, forward strand.
AGAAGGCTGGGCTGGGTCCTGAGGTGGCTCGGTTATTATTTGAAAGAGGGATTCAGGATGAAGAAAGTCTAAAGAAGTTTTTAGAACCTTCTTTAGAGGACTTACATGACCCCTATCTGCTCCATGATATGGACAGGGCAGTGGAACGGATTCGTCAGGCCATTGAAGAAGGGGAAAACATTCTCATCTATGGAGACTACGATGCGGATGGCATGACTTCAGCTTCGATTGTGAAGGAAAGTTTGGAACAGCTTGGTGCCGAGTGTCGTGTTTATTTGCCAAATCGTTTTACCGATGGCTATGGTCCCAATGCCAGTGTCTATAAATATTTTATCGAGCAAGAGGGAATTTCCTTGATTGTGACAGTGGATAATGGAGTTGCGGGTCATGAAGCCATTGAACTAGCTCAGGCTATGGGAGTGGATGTCATTGTGACTGACCACCATTCTATGCCGGAAACCCTTCCTGATGCCCATGCGATTGTTCACCCTGAGCATCCGGATGCGGACTATCCTTTCAAACAGTTGGCCGGATGCGGAGTGGCTTTCAAGTTGGCTTGCGCCCTTTTAGAAGAAGTGCAAGTGGAATTGCTTGATTTGGTCGCTATCGGTACCATTGCGGATATGGTAAGTTTGACGGATGAAAACCGTATTTTGGTTCAATATGGTCTGGAGATGTTGGGACATACCCAGCGTATTGGATTACAAGAAATGCTGGACATGGCTGGGATTGTTGCGAATGAAGTGACAGAAGAAACGGTTGGATTTCAGATTGCCCCTCGTTTAAATGCCCTGGGGCGATTGGATGATCCCAATCCTGCCATTGATTTGTTGACTGGATTTGATGATGAGGAAGCTCACGAGATTGCCCTTATGATTCACCAAAAAAACGAAGAGCGTAAGGAAATTGTACAATCTATCTATGAAGAAGCTAAGACCATGGTGGATCCTGAGAAGAAGGTCCAGGTTTTGGCTAAGGAAGGCTGGAATCCTGGCGTTCTGGGTATCGTTGCTGGTCGTTTGCTGGAAGAACTAGGGCAGACAGTCATCGTTCTTAACATAGAGGACGGTCGTGCTAAGGGCAGTGCTCGTAGTGTGGAAGCGGTCGATATTTTTGAAGCTCTGGATCCCCATCGAGATCTCTTCATAGCCTTTGGAGGCCATGCTGGTGCAGCTGGAATGACGCTGGAAGTTGAGAAACTCACAGATTTATCTCAGGTTTTGGAAGATTATATCCGTGAAAAAGGCGCAGATGCTAGTGGTAAGAACAAGTTAAATCTAGATGAAGAGCTAGACTTGAAGACTCTTAGCTTGGAAACGGTTAAAAGTTTTGAACGCTTGGCACCCTTTGGAATGGACAATCAGAAACCTGTCTTTTATATCAAGGATTTTCATGTCGAGAGTGCCCGTACTATGGGAGCAGGCAATGCCCACCTCAAACTAAAAATTTCCAAGGGTGAGGCGAGTTTTGAAGTGGTGGCCTTTGGACAAGGTAGATGGGCAACAGAGTTTGCCCAAACAAAAAACCTAGAATTGGCAGTCACCTTGTCTGTCAACCAATGGAATGGGCAAACTGCTTTGCAGTTGATGATGGTAGATGCGCGTGTGGAAGGTGTTCAACTCTTTAACATTCGTGGGAAGAACGCAGTCTTGCCAGAAGGGGTTCCGGTCTTGGATTTCTCTGGAGAGGTGCCAGATCTAGCGACCAGCGACGCGATTGTTGTGAAAACTATTCCAGAAGATATTACCTTGCTGAAGACCATTTTTCAGGAACAAAATTTCTCTGCGGTCTATTTCAAAAACGACATAGACAAGGCCTACTATTTAACAGGTTATGGGACTAGAGAACAGTTTGCTAAATTGTACAAGACTATTTACCAGTTTCCAGAGTTTGATATTCGCTACAAGCTGAAGGATCTGGCGGCTTATCTCAATATCCAACAAATCTTGCTGGTCAAGATGATTCAAGTATTTGAAGAGCTGGGCTTTGTGACGATCAAAGATGGTGTCATGACAGTCAATAAAGAAGCGCCAAAGAGGGAGATTGGAGAAAGTCAGATATACCAAAAACTTAAACAAACCGTCAAAGATCAAGAAATGATGGCGCTGGGGACAGTGCAAGAAATGTATGATTTTTTGAAAGGATAATCATGAAGTCTTTAAAGAAAATTTCAAGCTGGATTGTTAAAGATAAAGTAATAGTAATATTCTTTTTTGTGTCTTTTTTACCTATATTGTATGCTGTTGTAAAAATTGTTTTAAAAACGCACTTTGGAACTGAAGATTTTGGTATTAATTTGAGAAAAACAATAGACTTTGATTGGTTAGCTTATTATGGGTCAATTATTGGGAGTTATTTGATTGTATATACTCTAAAGAATGAAAATACAAAATATAGGGAAGAAAAACGTGACTCAGTTAGACCAATATTGAATGTTGGATTAAATTATGAACAAATGGGAAGTAAAGATAAACATAAACATACCTCTAATTGTTTAAAAATAGATTCAGAACAAGGCAAGAAACAAGGCAAGAAACAAGGCAAGAAACAAGGCAAGAAACAAGGC
>NZ_AJQY01000084.1:0-2751 GCF_000296875.1 Streptococcus sp. GMD1S
TGAAACCGATTTGTATTAGCAGGCCATCTTGTATTCGTTCCTTCGAGGGCAGTACATTCACAACTTTGAGCCATTCCTCAAAAAGACCTTCAGAGAATGTCCCGTAAAAGATCAAACCATTCTTCTCTACTTTTGTATCAAGCACTTCCGTCATTTTTCAACCTCCTGAAAATTTCATTTTGTAGCTTCGTTCTAGCTTCACGCTCCAAAGCTATCATTTTTTCTCTTATCTCAGCCGGAATATCTCCTAATTTGGAATGCCCCTGCCAATCACTCCAAGTTTTAGACCCTTTGGAACTATTGGTAGGTTTACCTAATCCCATAAAATTATCCTCAAGATTCAAAACCTCTACCTTATCAACATCAGATAGAGGAGCAAATCCATCCATTTCGGTAATTTCTTTCATAGAGACAATATGGTCTGCTTCGAGGGTTTCAACTGGATAACCATAAATTGGATCAAATTTTTCTCCATCAATATTATTGACATGATCGCGTATCTCTTGACTTGGTGTTTTCTTGCGAAGAGAATTATATTCTTCTTTTGAAATTCCTTTAGAAGTACTCGCTACATCATCACTATGCTTAGCCAACTGCTCGCTGGCTTCTTGGCGGAATTCTTTACTTGCTTTCTTGCCGACTTGTTCTGCCGCTTCTTTCATGCCTCGAGCGACATCATCAGATGCATTGTGGACACGGGCACCACTTTTTGTAAAGTTGTCACTAAAGTTTGCTGGCTCTACAAACCTAGTATACCATAAAACCTATAGACCAACGTTTGATAAACCAGAAAAGACCACCATTAAGGTGGTCTTTTCTCCAATTTCGTGCCTTATTTCCAATTACGAAGGTCGCATGTCAACTGGGAGCGAGGTTGGACTCACAACTGATATTGATGAGGTTAAAAATAGGAAAAACTCCCCTCCGACCCCCTAGACGAAGATAAAAAATTTATTACACTACAGAAGGTCTCATAAAATCATAAACATCTATCTGATGTTCTTCAAACAATTCCTCTAACTTCTGTGCTCCCACTTCGGCTCCATGCTTTTCTATAAATTGAAGCTCAGCTTCTGTAATCGGGATAGCTTGTAACCACGTAACATACTCTTCATCAAAATCAAAAGATTCTAAATCCCACAAGAAAGGCTGAGTGAAGAATATATGATTTACTTTCGCATTGGGATAGTAATTTCTAATAATATTTGGATAGACTGCACCTGGAGAGATGCTGTACTCTCCCCTCACAATATTAAAACCACAGTCTGCTATAATATTTGGAAAATATTCCAGCTCCGCATCAGCTGCTCCAATGATTTCAACTCTTAAAGGCTTACCATTTATTCGACGATAAATGGTATATTCTGATAAACCGATTGTTGCTGCAGTTGTTAAATAATCATCCGGACAATTCTCTCCAATGAATAAATCTAATTTGTTATCGTGATTTCTAAATGTATAGGCTTGAGGAACTCCCCCTACAGCCCTTGCAATTTCCTGTGCAATTTTAATTTTATCGTATTTCATTTGATTCTCCTCTTAAAGTTTGCTGGCTCTACAATCCCAGTATACCATAAACCTTATGGACCAGCGTTTGATAAACCACAAAAGACCACCTAAATGGTGGTCTTTTATCAAACAAACTATTTCCCATTATGTTCTCTTTGGAAGGCTTCCATAGCCTTGAACTGTTCTAGTTCTTTTTCATTAGCTGGTTGCTTGCCGAGATATTTATATTCAAACAAGTCCATTCGAGCACTTGGACCATAACCACTTTCCAACCATGGGGCATAATCGAAGTCTACTGATAATTTATTATTTTCATCTAAGTGAATAATACAAATATACCAATCTGCCAAGTCGTTCTCAACAAATACTTTTTTTAATTCTTGCGACTTCTCAAACAATCGATCTGTTTGACTATAAATTTCGAATTTATCTACACCAAAATCTCTAGGAATGTATAAATAATAGTGATATTCATTCTTATATTTAAAATAAAAATAAACTTCTCCACTACATGTTTTGTCCATTTCAATTACAATATACAAATCATCCCACTCTACTGGAATCATATCGTTGGCTTGATGCACGATTTCGATAATTTTTTCATTCATTAGTTCTTCCATTTTATCCTCCGATTTGCTTGGATCTTTTTTTCGTGTTTAGTATTCCTCATCTGCGAATGGAACTGCATCCTTACTGATAGGTCACTATCATAAAAATAAGGAGCAATACAAACAGTGCTATACTGAGCAAGAGGGTTACAATTTTTACCAATCGGTTGTTCTGCCAGTATCCTGGTTTTCCGATATTGCTGGTCGCATCCATGGAAAAGAGTTGGCTTTGGCGAGGTTGGATGAGAACCAGGACAATCAAGGCGACGGCTAGGATTATTCCTATAATCATCAAAACTTCCATCAATTTCACCTCAAGATTCCTAATAATGTAAAGATCAGGGTAAGAAGGATGAGCATGCCGAGTAAAATGGAGAAGGTTTTACTGATCTTTTCTCCTCGGCTAGGCTTTTCTTTCTTAAGCGCTCCTTGCTTTAACTCTTCCATGCGTCCTTCGACATCCTTGTAAAATAAATCTTTTTTAGTCATGTCCTTCCCCTATTATCCTTCCCATCCTCTCTTGGTAAGTAGCCAAGTCCACATAGTTAGTATGGCGACCTTGATGTCCAAGGGCTTGGCCCATCTTGTCAAGACTGCTGAGAGCTTCTTGAATCTTCGCAATCATGTCTCCAAC
>NZ_AJQY01000085.1:0-2711 GCF_000296875.1 Streptococcus sp. GMD1S
TTTGATTTAAAACCTTATGACGAAAAGGAACAGTCTGGCTTGATTCGAAATCTTGTGGTGCGTCGCGGGCACTATTCCGGACAAATCATGGTTATCTTAGTGACTACACGTCCTAAAATTTTCCGAGTGGAACAGTTGATTGAACAACTTATCAAGCAGTTCCCAGAGATTGTGTCTGTCATGCAAAATATCAATGACCGAAATACCAATGCGATTTTTGGTAAGGAGTGGAAGACTCTTTATGGTCAAGACAATATCACGGACCAGATGTTGGGAAATGACTACCAAATCGCTGGCCCAGCCTTTTACCAGGTCAATACAGAAATGGCAGAAAAACTTTATCAAACAGCTATTGACTTTGCGGAGTTAAGAGAAGATGATGTGGTGATCGATGCCTACTCAGGAATTGGAACCATTGGCTTATCTGTTGCTAAGCATGTCAAGGAAGTCTACGGTGTTGAAGTTATTCCAGAAGCGGTGGAGAATAGCAAAAAGAATGCGGCAATCAACGGGATTGCCAACGTCCACTATGTATGTGACACAGCTGAAAATGCCATGAAGAACTGGCTCAAGGAAGGTATTAAACAAACTCTCATCTTGGTCGACCCACCACGCAAGGGCTTGACCGAAAGCTTTATCGAGGCAAGCAGCCAAACAGGATCTGAACGCATTGCCTATATCTCATGTAATGTAGCAACTATGGCGCGTGATATCAAACTCTACCAAGAATTGGGTTATGAACTGCAGAAAGTACAACCAGTGGATCTATTTCCTCAAACGCATCATGTGGAGGCGGTAGCTCTGCTCGTGAAAGCCTAGAAACCTTTTAGCGAAAGGCTTTATGGAGTTGTAGCGCTCAATGTTATTTGTCAATAGTGGGGATGTATTAGAGTAAGAGTCAAAGTTGATGTAATTGAAATGATATTGATTGATTTGAGTTCGTTTAGATTTTTATTTCCATAAACGGTAGAGCGGGTATTGTATGCGAAGCTAGAATTATTGTTAGGATACTTGCCTACAATAATCCATGGTTTAGTAATGTGGTTATATAAATAACGTTGGATTTTGAATATATAAATGTAATGACTTGATTATTGCAAGTTTTTATGTAAAGATATAGACGTAATACTTTTAGAAGAAAGAGAGATGAAATGTCTAAAGTAAGTTATAGAACCCAATTAGGGGAATGTATAAATGGAGATTCACTACAAGAATTACAAGATTTGGGTGATAATAGTGTAAATTTAGTTGTAACTAGCCCTCCGTTTGCTTTACAACGCAAGAAGGAATATGGGAATGAGTCTCAAGAGAAATATGTAGAATGGTTGGCTCAATTTGCTAAAGTTGTTTTTGATAAGCTAAGGGATGATGGGAGTTTTGTTATTGATATAGGAGGAGCATATGAAAAAGGGGAACCCTCTTATAGTTTATATCAGTTTAGGGCCTTAATTAAATTTTGTGATGAAATAGGGTTTAAATTGGCTCAGCCGTTTTATTGGCATAATCCTTCAGCCTTGCCTTCCCCAATTGAATGGGTCAACAAAAGAAAATTAAGAGCAAAAACATCTGTTAATACAGTATGGTGGTTGTGTAAGGACCCTAGAAAATGTAAAGCAAATGTTAGCAAGGTGCTGAGCCCTTATTCTGATAGAATGAAAAAATTGATCAGTAGGCCAGAAGAGTATATAAAGGGGGCTACTGCAACACGTCCTTCAGGTCATGTTCATAATAAGGAAAGTTGGAGTAGAGATAATGGTGGTGCAATACCTTCAAATCTATTGCAAATACCTAATAGTGAGAGTAACAGTAAGTATTTAAGATATTGTAAAAAATACGGAATAAAAGGACACCCGGCAAGATTCCCTGCTGGACTTCCTGAATTTTTTATAAATTTTTTAACGGACGAGGGGGACTTAGTCATTGATATTTTTGGAGGGAGTAATACAACTGGAATGGTTGCAGAAAACAATAATAGACGTTGGAAAGCTTTTGAATTGTCAAAAGAGTATGCAGCCGCATCAATATTCAGATTTTTAGATGAAGATAATGAAAATGCTGAAAAATATTACCAGCAAATGATAGATGGTAAAACAGTTGAATTATAAAAACCCAATAGATCACTGGGCATTAATCAAAAATGCTGTCAGGATCTATTGGGTTTTCTTCATGAATCGGATAAATCATAGTACCATTTTCGCGAACAAAATTGACGTTAATTTTGGGATTATTAATATCTTTTTGAGTTCTAAGTTTCTCTTCCCATTTTTGGAAATAAGGTTCAAGGTCTCTTGCGTTCATAACATAGATTGCTTCAAGTGTGATTCCATGATAGATTGCAAATGACCATGGTACTCTTCTATATTTTTGAAGAATTTCAGTATTTAAATGATGATTGGTACTAAAACCCGAAGCTGTTGTGTCGAGGTTTATGGACTTCATTTCCCACTCAATTGTGGGATTTCTTCTTGAAGTCGCGTCATTTCCTTCTCTACCTGGTAGAGCATTTAAATAAAGATAAATCAGTTGTTGAACAACTTTGGCGCCATTATCTTGAAAAATATCATCAATTCCGTACTGTTTAGCAAAATCTCGTAATTCTTCTAATTTTGCCCAAAGCCCTTCTATCCGCTCTATCTCTTTTTTATGTTCATTATCAAAAAAAGCCATCGTTCCCTCCTAATAAGTTATTTTTTTCCTTACAAATATGACTA
>NZ_AJQY01000086.1:0-2707 GCF_000296875.1 Streptococcus sp. GMD1S
TTCTTAAAAGAGGTCTGTACGAGTATCTATCGTTTGACAGAAAATGGTTTGGAAGTTGTTGATTTACAAGATTTATAAATGTTGAATATAGCAAAAATCCAGAGACGACCTCTGGATTCTTTGGGCTGTTTGAGCTAACTCAAACAGCTTGAAAGATACTCACTTAATCAGAAGAACAACTTTGTTGCACTTGACTTGACAATTAAGGAAAAAATTGTTTTTCCATCTCTGCCACTTAACTACAAATTAAATAATTTATAACTAGTATTCTTTTTTCTCCATAATCATAACGGACAATTTTACTGCAAGCCCTATGATTAATATGCTTACAACTAAAATTCCTAAGCAAATCATTGATATAGAATTCTTACTAAAAATCTCCATTAGTTCTGCAAGAAAATTTGACTTTTCTTTTAACAGTGTTGATAAAGCAAATATTAAGAAATAAGTGATTACCATAATGAGTCTACCCTTTTCAGCACCATATTTAAGAATAAATGGTAATTGAATGGCAGACATAAGTATACTAGCAGCTAATGTAATTAAAGCAATAAACACTATATTATCCAATGACATTTGATTTTTTGTCATCAACAGTACAAAAATGCAGATTGAACCAACCAAACCAAAGGCAAATGCAAAGAAAAACTTGCTCAACACATAACTGCTCTTTTTTATTGGCATCGAAAATGCAAACTGTTCGAAATTTGATTTTGTATCATAGCCAAAGGCGATTGCAGTAAGTATGAGCGGAATCATTACACATATTAACGGAACCATAAACAATTCATTTTCATAAATTCCATATACAGCCAGTGCAATACTGATAGTAACCGTTAATAATAATGTCTTTTTTAAAGTTGCTATATCTTTCAAAATTAATGATGTCATTATTGTCTCACTCCTTTCACAAAGTAAATCATAATATCCTCAATTGACGGTTTTTGTAACTTGATACCATCAGGTACAAGACTCTTTTTAACAAGTAACTCTTGCCCAAAAGAATGTATTCTTCTTCCTACAATGGCTTCTTCATCAATGTTATTTACTTCTTCATTGGATAAAGTACATATACCGTAGTTTTCTTTTAACTCATCTTTTGTTTCCATAAATAAGATTTTTCCATTGTGGATAAAAGCAATGTAATCTGCCACTTTTTCTAAGTCAGATAAAATATGGGAAGAAATAAGAATTGTATGATTTTCATCTTGCATAAAATCTAATAACAAATCCAAGATTTCCTCTCTTACAATTGGGTCAAGCCCACTTGTTGCTTCATCTAAAATCAAAAGTTCAGCATTGTGAGATAAAGCAACAGCCATTGAAAGTTTCATTTTCATACCACGAGAATAGTTTTTAATCATCTTTTTATGTGGTAAATTGAATTTTTCAACGAATCCATAAAACTGCTTTTTATCCCATTTTGAATAAACTCTATGACAAAACTTTTCAACATCGATTAATGTCATTTCTTCCGGCACTAACAAATCATCAAATACCACTCCAAGTTTATCTTTCAGTTCAACACTATTAGGATTTTCCTCATCTAAAAGTCTTATATCGCCAGAGTCTTTTCTTAAAAGCCCAAGTAACAATTTTATAGTTGTACTTTTACCAGCTCCATTCTGTCCGATATATCCAACTATTGTTCCTTTCGGAATAGTAAGATTTACCGGTCCTAGTTTAAAACTGTCAAATGTTTTTACTAAATCTTTAATTTCAATAGCATATTTACTCATATTCACCCTCCACATAACTCTTTAACATTTTTATCAATTCATCACTGGATACATCTGCAATTTCTGAAAGTTCAACTACTTCTTGAAGCTTCGATTCAATTTTCTTTAAGTATTCTTCTCGAATTAGTTCTTTATTTTGTGCTGCAACAAAATTACCTTTTCCTTGTACCGAATTTATAAACCCGTCTAACTCTAATTCATCAAAAGCTCTTTTTGCAGTTAACATACTTACTCTTATTTCTTTCGCTAAGAATCTTATCGAAGGTAGTTGTTCTCCCACTTTCAAATCTCCAGAAATGATTTGTGCTTTAATTTGATTTTTTATTTGCAGATATATTGGTTCATCACTGGAATTATTTATCTGTATATTCATCATCAACCCCCTACTGTTATTTGTGTTTTAACTGTTATTATTATAGCATAACAGTTAAAACATTGCAATATCTAAAAAGAAGCAGACAAAAATTTTTTTCCCGCTTCTTCTCATTACTATCTAAATTCTTTCAGCAACTCTCTTAGCTTTTCCAATATCTTATTTCTTCTCTTTATGAGAGCTGGATGAGATATTTTTTTCATTTCAGCCACCAAACGAATAGTTTCATCATTGAAATAAAGTCTATCAATGATTTCTCTTTCTTCATCATTTAATTTTGATAGTGCATCTCGCACTGCCTCAATCATCCTCTGTGTCTGAACGTTTTTATCTACATCAAAACCCTCATCAACTATACTATCCTCAAAATGTCCATCATTTTCAAAAGACGAGAAAAAAGCAGGTGATTTCTTCTATCCACCTGCTTCAAATATTTTTCGGCTCTATAATATTTGTAGTGGGTAAATCCCCTATGGATATTATGGAGCTTATTTTAGCTTTTCTTCAACCCACTACAGTTGACAAAGAGCCATTTTTTCTACATGTGTTTCAAGCGTTCGATTCGTTCTGAGATAGGTGGGTGGGTATAAAAGAG
>NZ_AJQY01000087.1:0-2678 GCF_000296875.1 Streptococcus sp. GMD1S
CGTTGACCAACTTCAAGACCTTTTGGAGCGATGATGTATGCTTTCACACCGTCAGTGTAGTGTACAAGAGCGATGTTTGCAGAACGGTTTGGATCGTACTCGATTGTTTTAACAACAGCTTCAACGTTGTCTTTGTTACGTTTGAAGTCAACCAAACGGTAGAAACGTTTGTGTCCACCACCGTGGTGACGAACAGTGATACGACCGTTGTTGTTACGACCAGCCTGTTTCTTCAAAGCAACAAGCAATGATTTTTCAGGAGTGCTTGTTGTGATTTCAGCGAAATCCAAAGAAGTCATATTACGGCGACCGTTTGTTGTTGGTTTATAAACACGAATTCCCACGATATTTCCTCCTTAGATTATTCAGCTTCAGCAGCAAACAACTCGATTGCTTTTGAATCAGCTGTAAGTGTGATGATAGCTTTTTTAGTTTTGTTAGTAAAACCAGTGTAACGTCCAACACGTTTTGCTTTAGGTTTTACGTTGATTGTGTTAACGTTGGCAACTTTAACACCTTCGAAAGCAGCTTCAACAGCTTGCTTGATCAAAAGTTTGTGTGCACGAGTGTCAACTTCAAATACATATTTTCCTGCTTCAAGTTGAGCCATTGAGCTTTCAGTGATGACAGGTTTTTTGATAACATCATACAAATTCATTATGCAAGAACCTCCTCGATTTTAGAGATAGCTGCTTGTGTGACAAGAAGTTTGTCGCTATTTGCGATGTCAAGAACACTTGCAGTTGTAGCAGTTGCAACTTTCACGTTTGGAAGGTTACGAGCTGAAAGAGCTGCGAATTCATTTCCTTCTTCAAGGATAACAAGAACTTTAGAATCGATGCTCAATGCTGCAAGAACTTTTGCAAATTCAGCAGTTTTTGGAGCTGTAAATGAAAGAGCGTCTACAGCTACGAATTTGTTTTCAGCAACTTTTTCAGAGTAAACTGATTTAAGAGCTAGGCGACGAACTTTTTGTGGAAGTTTGTAGCCGTATGAACGTGGAGTTGGTCCGAAGACAACGCCACCACCACGCCATTGTGGTGAGCGGATAGAACCTTGACGAGCACGTCCAGTTCCTTTTTGACGCCATGGTTTGCGTCCACCACCTGATACTGCAGAGCGGTTTTTAACAGCGTGTGTTCCTTGACGAAGGCTTGCGCGTTGGCTGATGATTACATCAAACACAACTGATTCATTTGGTTCAATACCAAATACTGCATCGTTAAGAACAACTTGGCCAGCTTCTTTACCAGTTTGGTCAAATAATGTTACGTTTGCCATTGTGACTGATTTCCCCTTTCTTTATTATTTACCAGCTTTAACTGCTGATTTGATAGTGATAAGAGATTTCTTAGCACCTGGTACGTTACCTTTGATAAGGATAACGTTCTTTTCTGGAACAACTTGTACAACTTCAAGGTTTTGAATTGTTACGCGGTCGCCACCCATACGTCCTGCAAGATTTTTACCTTTGAATACGCGGTTAGGTGCAACAGGTCCCATAGAACCTGGACGACGGTGGTAACGAGAACCGTGAGCCATTGGTCCACGTGATTGTCCGTGGCGTTTGATAACACCTTGGAAACCTTTACCTTTAGAAGTACCAGTTACGTCAACAACGTCTCCAGCTGCGAATGTTTCAACTGTGATTTCAGCACCAACTTCCAAGCCTTCAACGTTTTTGAATTCACGAATGAAGCGCTTAGGAGCCGTGTTAGCTTTCGCTACATGTCCTTTAGCAGGTTTGTTGCTCAATACTTCGCGTTTGTCATCGAAACCAACTTGGATAGCGTTGTATCCGTCTGTTTCAACAGTTTTAACTTGAAGAACAACGTTTGGAGTTGCTTCAATAACTGTTACAGGGATCAATTCGCCAGCTTCAGTGAAGATTTGAGTCATTCCCACTTTTTTCCCTAAGATTCCTTTTGTCATGAGAAAATAGTTCCTTTTCTATATTTTTTATTCAAAAAGTTTTTAACGAGCGTTTTTTATGCTCAAGGTATCAAGCTTTAGATTAAAGTTTGATTTCTACGTTTACACCACTTGGAAGATCCAATTTCATCAACGCATCAACTGTTTTTTGAGTTGGGTTAACGATATCGATCAAACGTTTGTGTGTACGCATTTCAAATTGTTCGCGAGAGTCTTTGTATTTGTGAGTCGCACGAATGATTGTGTAGAGGCTACGTTCAGTTGGAAGTGGGATTGGACCCGCAACTTGTGCACCTGTACGAGTAGCTGATTCTACGATTTTTGCAGCCGCTGTATCAAGCGTACGGTGTTCGTAAGCTTTCAAACGGATACGGATTTTTTTGTTTGCCATCTTTTTCTCCTTTTCGTCTATTTAAGATAATAGGCTAGCTCCACAAGAAAACCGACGCGCGTTGCGTGGCAATGCAACCGAGCGTGTCGCAACCTCTTGCATCAAAGCTAAGGCTGTAATTTACAGCACCATAATAGAATAACACAAAGCCCCTGCGATTGCAAGGGATTTGTGAGCTTTTTTTCGTTTTTTTAGGTTGAAACTGTTTTCTCTTTTCATTTTTCCAAGATTGAGGATTTATATCTATAAAAAACCGTCTTTTCTTCTATATATAATGTGTGTCATTTTGACCTTGAATATATCTTCTGATTGATCTACTAAAATGTCCGCTTTAGACTCGGTTTCTCTATAGTAT
>NZ_AJQY01000088.1:0-2626 GCF_000296875.1 Streptococcus sp. GMD1S
ACGATAGCTCCCCTCAATGTACATCTGGTCACGGATAAAGCCTGGCAAATAATCCAGATTATCTACCGCTGCACCGTAGGCTTCTTGGTTAAAGAAGTTCCCCCAGCGGCCTAAACTTTGGGCAATCAGAACGCTCGGCGCCGCAATATCTAGAAAGTCCCAAGTATTGATGAGTTTTCTATCCGCAAAGATATAAAGTACAATAGCTCCTGCTATCAAACCACCATAAATGGCCAAACCACCATTCCAGATGGCAATCACATCACCTGGATTTTGCAGATAGTAATCTAAGCGGAAGAGTACATAGTAAAGTCTGGCACCTAAAATTGCAATAGGAAAGGCAATTAAGATAAAATCTAGAATGTCATCTGACAAAATCTTCTTCTTAGGAGCTTCTTTCATGGCAAGATAGACTGCTAAGACCAAGCCTGCCACAATACATAGGGCATACCAACGAATGGAAAAAGGTCCGATTTCAAATGCAACTGGATTAATCATGTTTCACCTCATTTTGAGCGATCAGATTTGTCAAACGTTCTTCAAATAAACGCGTTGCATCAAAGCCCATTTCCTTAGCACGATAGTTCATTGCTGCCGCCTCAATAACAACAGAGATATTGCGTCCTGTTTTTACCGGGATGCGGATACGTGGAATAGCTACACCAGAAACTTCTAATTCTTCGGCATTGTTTCCTAGACGGTCAAAAGTCTTATGGGTATCGTAATTTTCCAAATAGACAGCCAGCTGAACTTGTGAAGAATCTTTTACAGCGCTTGCTCCATAGAGACTCATAACATCGATAATCCCAACTCCACGAATTTCAAGTAGATGCCTTAAGATTTCAGCAGGTTCTCCCCAAAGAGTCATCTCATCCTTAGAATAAATATCGACACGGTCATCCGCTACTAGACGATGGCCACGCTTCACGAGTTCAAGACCTGTCTCACTCTTACCGATACCACTATCCCCTTGGATCAAGACTCCCATACCATAGATATCCATCAAGACACCATGTACACTGGTACGTTTAGCTAAACGGGAATCAAGATAACTAGATAACTCTCCAGACAAACGGCTGGTTGCTGTTCGACTGGTCAAAATCGCAATTTTACATTCTCTAGCAGCCTTCAACATTTCTTCTGGAACTACCAAGCCACGGGCTACGATGACCGCTGGTGTTTCTGGCAGAAACATTTTTTTCAAAACTTGATAACGGTTTTGAGAAGGCATACTAACCAAATAGGACCACTCCTTCATCCCCAAAAGCTGGATCCGTTCTGGAGTGTAGTAATCAAAATAGCCCGTCATTTCAAGACCAGGTCTCGTAATGTCCGCTGTGTTGATTTCTTTTTCAAGCAATTCGCCTTCGCCGTATACAATATCCAGTCTGAGCTTTTCAATTACTTCTCTTACTAAAACCGACATAATTTCCTCCTTCAATCGAGTTCTCCTTACTATTATATCAAATTGTAGTTGGAAGTTTCCTTTTTTTGCAGGATTTACAGTATTTATTTGATGTTTCTTGGGGAAAGATTTGGCTAGGAAGTCTTTTCGTACTCCTTCAAATTAACCGAGACAAATCTACTGCAAATCGGTCAACATCTATCACCAAATCCCTTCCAGATTTTGCTAAGTAAATCCTTGGAAGACCTTTTGTTAATATTCTATTTGCATCAGCCATATCTTGAGGATAGGTATAGAACTGTTGACCTTTTGGGAACTGATTTTGGACTTGCCATTCTTCAAACTCCTTCAAAAAAGTCTTATGAGATGGCATACTGACTTCTTCGAACAAGGAATGGTCAAAAAATCGTACCAAACGATATAGACCATGAATCTCATCCGCAAAGCACTTATCAATCTTTTCATAGGGGTAACCTCGCCTCTGATAAGCTTGACATAAGTTTTGTAAGGACTCACTTAATGCAACTGCATCTTTTCTTGCCAAACTTATAAAATACCGAACAGAAAATTCTTCCATACCAGTTCGTTTTTTCTTCTCTAAAAACTGTTGTGCACGCAAGAGAGACTCGGATAATCTTTCTTCATCTTGATAATAAAGAGCGTATAAAAGATTCATCACATTTTCTGGATAATAGGTTCCTTTCAACAAGGGTAAATCTTTGGGGATGAATGATGGAATGACTGAAAAATCGTTACAAGCAAAAGAGGTAATCAAGCCTTTCAAAATTCCATCTGTATAAATGGTTCCACTTGCCAACAAACCGCCTCTCAGCAGCTCGGTTCTTCCTGTTTGCCATAGCGCATTGTTTAACTGTGTATAATCCCCACCTAAAAACGCAGCATAATAAGCAAAATATTTAATATCATCTAGCAATAAGCTACTGTACAATTTAACCCTTAAAACCTTGTCAGACAATACTTTTGAATCGGTTAAATACTTTTCAAAAATTCTTTGGTTTGACTCTTCAAATTCCTTCCAATCTATCGGATCAGCACAATAACCCCAATCTTCCAAGTGATTTTCACGCATCTTTTGATATTCTTTTATATACTCTTTCATAAGAATTTGTTCCTCTAAATACTATGCAAAAAAAGACTAGATAAGTCTAGCCTTTCATTTCAAATTAGAATTTTTTACGTTTACGAGCTGCTTCTGATTTA
>NZ_AJQY01000089.1:0-2608 GCF_000296875.1 Streptococcus sp. GMD1S
CCATCTGGTAATTTCGAGCCACTGTATCCATACCAACCATAAAATTATAGGTAGCTTGCAGCGATTTCCAACGACTTTCAAAGAGGTGATTTAACACGCCCTGATCGCCAAAAACTTGGTCATGCAGTTGGTCTGTCAAACTCAACAAGTGCTCCGTCACCTTTTCTTGACGCCAGAGAGCCACATTAATCAGCAAGACACCTGCATTAAAAGTGCTAGGAACTAGCGCATCTGCGACAGCAGCTACTGGCCAGTCTGCCATATCTTCTAAAAAGAGTTGATCTAGGTTTGATCTAACGATAATATCCGAATCCAGGTACAAGGCTAGATCTTCGCTAACAAACTGAGGAATAAAATAACGAAAGAAAGTTGCATAACTTAGGTGGGCTAGTGGCAAACTATACTCTTTCAAACCTTGATGACTAATCTTGACATTGACGATTTTTGAGGCTAGTGGCTCTAGACGTCTCTCCATGAGCTGAAACCATTCTGATGGCAAATCATCATTGAAAACATAAAAAGTCACTGCTCGGTTATGGGCGCAGATTGACTTGATTGTTGTCTCAATTTTGTCCATATAAGCATTATCACCACCGAGTACAATGGCTTTTTGAAGCTCTTTTTTCATTTCGTCCCCTTTTCTTTTCACATTCTTTTGGCTACTTTTCTACTACTATAGTTCTGATTTTTTCGATGATTCTCTCACCTTCCTATTATACCTTTTCCCCTAGTTTATTTCAAACTCAAAAGAGGATTTTCCCATTCTCACATATAGAAAAAACCTTTGAAAAATCATGTTTTCAAAGGTTTTCCATTTCACTATTTATTCATTGATTTTTATATCTTATCAATGACTTTCTTGATCGTCGTTCTGATCCTTCTTGGCAAGAAGACCGATACCTGTCACAGCTGCCAATGCTCCCAACAAAGCAGATGCTACCGAAGTCGACGCTCCTGTATTTGGCAAGACTTGTTTTGGCTTGCTTGAAGCGGATTGACCTTGGCTTGCAATGTTTGCCATTGAGAGAGAAGTGCTTGTTGAAGTAGATGCCAGAGCACTTGCTGACGCAGATCTACTAATAGAATCTGAAGTCGAGAGACTAGCGCTAATCGACGTTGACTCGCTCACTGACATACTTGCTGAAATCGAAGCACTTTCTAGAATCGATTCACTGGCGAACATGCTAGCTGAGAGTGATGCGCTCGTTGAAGTAGATTCGCTCACTGATGTACTTGCTGAGATCGAGGCACTTTCCAATGCTAATTCGTCTGCTAGCATACTTGCAGAAGTTGAAGTACTTGTTGAAGCGGATTGACTAGCGCTGGCTGACGCAGATTCACTGGCGCTCAATGAGGCTGACTGGCTGGTGCTCGCTGAAGCTGACTCACTTGCGCTCGCTGACACTGATTGGCTGGCACTCAATGAAGCGGACTGACTCGAACTTGCTGAAGCCGATTGACTCGAGCTTACAGACGCTGACTCACTCGCACTCACTGAAGCAGATTGACCAGCGCTTACTGAAGCAGATTCACTGGCGCTCACTGATACTGATTGACTCGAACTTGCTGAAGCGGACTGACTCGAGCTTACAGATGCAGATTCGCTTGAACTTACTGAAGCGGATTCGCTGGAGCTTACTGATGCTGACTGGCTGGAGCTTACAGACGCAGATTGACTCGAGCTTACAGACGCTGATTGGCTAGAACTTACTGAAGCGGACTGACTAGCACTTACCGATGCTGACTGGCTGGAGCTTACTGAAGCCAATTCGCTCGCGCTCGCTGACGCGGATTCACTTGAACTTACTGAGGCAGATTGACTCGAACTTGCTGAAGCCGATTCGCTCGCGCTCGCTGACGCGGATTGACTCGAGCTTACAGATGCAGATTCGCTTGAACTTACTGAGGCAGATTGACTAGCACTTACCGATGCTGACTCACTCGAACTTACCGATGCTGACTGGCTGGAGCTTACAGACGCTGACTCACTCGCACTTACTGAAGCGGATTGACTAGCGCTTACGGAAGCAGATTCACTTGCGCTCACTGACGCGGATTCACTTGAGCTTACAGACGCGGATTGACTAGCGCTTACGGAAGCAGATTGACTAGAGCTTACTGAGGCAGACTGGCTGGCACTTGCTGAAGCAGACTGACTAGCACTTACTGATGCGGATTGACTTGAGCTCACCGATACAGATTGGCTCGAACTTGCAGATGCTGATTGGCTAGCACTCACTGAAGCCGATTGACTTGAACTTGCCGATACAAACTCACTTGTGCTGACTGAAGCTGACTGACTTGAGCTTACGGACGCTGACTGGCTAGCACTTGCCGATGCTGATTGGCTCGAACTTGCTGAAGCCGATTGGCTGGCGCTGGCTGAGGCGGATTCACTTGAGCTCACTGAGGTTGATTGACTCGAGCTTGCAGATGCAGACTGGCCAGCGCTCGCTGAGGCTGACTGACTCGAACTTACCGAAGCTGACTGGCTAGCGCTCACTGACTCAGACTGGCTAGCACTTGCCGATGCTGATTGGCTGGAGCTTGCAGATGCAGACTGACTGGCACTCACTGAGACAGACTGACTTGCGCTCACTGAGGCTGA
>NZ_AJQY01000090.1:0-2583 GCF_000296875.1 Streptococcus sp. GMD1S
ACGGGTCGTGATGCCTTTGAACATATCCTCTGCGGTGCGAGTATGGTGCAAGTAGGGACCACTCTTCACAAGGAAGGCGTCGGTGCTTTTGAACGCATTACCAAAGAACTGAAAGCTATTATGGCAGAAAAAGGTTATGAGAACCTAGAAGATTTCCGTGGGAAATTGCGCTATATTGATTAAGTTTAATAAAAAATCAGAAGAAAGGAGAGAAGATGCTAGCCATTGAAGACAGTCAGAAGTTGACTTTATCAAATCTATCTAGCTTGAACCTATTTACAGGGACAGATCAGGGTCAGTTTGAAGTTATGAAGAGTCAAGTGTTGAAGCAGATTGGTTATGATCCAGCTGATCTCAATTTTGCTTACTTTGATATGAAAGAAGTAACTTATAAAGACTTAGAGTTGGAGTTGGTCAGTCTCCCTTTCTTTGCGGATGAGAAAATCGTAATATTAGACCATTTTGTCGATATCACAACAGCCAAGAAACGTTTTTTAACAGATGATGAGCTCAAGTCATTTGAGGCATACCTTGATAACCCTTCGCCAACAACAAAGTTGTTGATTTTTGCAGAAGGAAAGTTAGATAATAAAAGACGGCTGGTCAAATTGCTCAAACGAGATGCGACTGTCTTTGATGCTATTGAACCCAAGGAACAAGAACTCCGCCAGTTTTTCCAAAAATGGAGTCAGACACAAGGTCTGCAGTTTGCGGAAAAATCTTTTGAAAATCTACTCATCAAGTCTGGTTTTCAATTTAGTGAAATTCAGAAAAACCTCCTTTTTTTACAGTCTTATAAATCAGATGGCATGATAGAGGAGAAGGATATTGTCGAGGCTATACCAAAGACCCTGCAGGACAATATTTTTGATTTGACTCAGTTTATTTTAGCTAAGAAGATTGATCAGGCCCGTGACTTGGTTAGAGATTTGACCTTGCAAGGGGAGGACGAAATCAAGCTCATAGCTGTCATGTTAGGACAGTTTCGTACCTTTACCCAAGTGAAGATTTTATCAGAGACTGGTCAGACGGAATCGCAGATTGCAAGCAGTCTGGGAACTTACTTGGGGCGCAACCCTAATCCTTATCAAATCAAGTTTGCACTGAGAGATTCGAGAGGGATTTCCTTGGCCTTTCTCAAACGAGCGATTTCTTGTTTGATTGAAACAGACTACCAGATTAAGACAGGTGTCTATGAAAAAGGGTACCTGTTTGAAAAGGCACTTTTGCAGATCGCGGCAGAAGCAAATTGAGCAAAAAACTTGAAAAAAGAGGATGATTGCGTTATCATTTTCATATAGAAAGAAAAAGAGGTATTACAGATGGCTATTATCTTACCAGACCTTCCATACGCATACGACGCTTTGGAACCATACATCGATGCAGAAACAATGCACTTGCACCATGACAAACACCACCAAACTTATGTAAACAATGCAAATGCAGCTCTTGAAAAACACCCTGAAATTGGTGAAGACCTTGAAGCCTTGCTTGCTGATGTAGACTCTATCCCAGCTGATATCCGTCAAGCACTTATCAACAATGGTGGTGGACACTTGAACCACACTCTTTTCTGGGAATTGATGACTCCTGAGAAAACAGCTCCATCAGCAGAACTTGCAGCAGCAATCGACGCAACATTTGGTTCATTTGAAGAGTTCCAAGCAGCCTTTACAGCAGCAGCTACAACTCGCTTTGGTTCTGGATGGGCATGGTTGGTTGTCAACAAAGAAGGAAAGCTTGAAGTAACTTCAACAGCAAACCAAGACACACCAATCTCAGAAGGTAAAAAACCAATCTTGGGCTTGGACGTTTGGGAACATGCTTACTACGTGAAATACCGCAATGTACGTCCTGACTACATCAAAGCTTTCTTCTCAGTCATCAACTGGAACAAGGTAGACGAGCTTTACGCAGCAGCTAAATAATAAAATATGGAGGGAAGAATTGTTCTTCTCTTTTTAAAGTTATAAAGCAGAAGTCTGACAAAATCGTCAGACTTTTTTCATTTTTATGAGAAACGTGCTAACTGCTAGAAATTATGGTAAAATAGAGTGTTAAGTAATCGTGGAAAAGGAAGACTATGCGTAAAGAAATTGCACCTGAATTATACAACTATAACAAGTTTCCTGGCCCAGAATTTCATGTAAATGGGGATAAGGTTGAGACTGAAGGAATTGCTTTTACCTTGGTTGAAAATATCAAGGATGCTTTCGATGTGACAGTCTTTAATCAACGCTTTTCAGAAGTGTTGACCAAGTTTGATTATGTCGTGGGGGACTGGAGTAATGAACAGCTCCGCCTACGTGGTTTTTACAAAGACGATCGAACAGAGGAAAAAATTGAAAAGATCAGTCGCTTACAGGACTATCTTTTAGAGTACTGTAGTTATGGTTGTGCCTATTTTGTTCTAGAAAATCAAGCACCGAAACGGGCTTCATTTGACAAAAAAATGCGTAAAAAAGAGGAGGAAAACCTTCCTAGAAGAGGCAAGAAACCTTCGCAAAATAAGAGAAAACCAAATGCCGATAAGCGAAATAGACGTCGTCATAAGGACCAAAAGTCTCAGAAAGAGGACAAGGG
>NZ_AJQY01000091.1:0-2562 GCF_000296875.1 Streptococcus sp. GMD1S
CTTATTTGGCAATGATTTTTGTTAACACAAAAACGCGTGCTGATGAGTTACATGCCTACTTGACTGCTCAAGGATTGAAGGTAGCTAAGATTCATGGAGATATTGCTCCTCGTGAACGCAAACGGATCATGAATCAGGTGAAAAATCTGGATTTTGAGTACATTGTTGCAACAGACTTGGCAGCGCGTGGAATTGACATTGAAGGGGTCAGCCATGTTATCAATGATGCCATTCCGCAAGACTTGTCTTTCTTTGTTCACCGTGTTGGACGAACTGGGCGCAACGGACTGCCTGGTACAGCGATTACCCTTTACCAGCCTAGTGATGACTCGGATATCCGTGAGTTGGAGAAATTAGGGATCAAGTTTACTCCTAAGATGGTCAAAGACGGAGAGTTTCAAGATACCTATGACCGTGATCGTCGTGCTAATCGTGAAAAGAAGCAGGATAAGCTTGATATTGAAATGATTGGCTTGGTTAAAAAGAAAAAGAAAAAAGTCAAACCTGGCTATAAGAAGAAGATTCAATGGGCGGTGGATGAAAAACGCCGCAAAACCAAGCGTGCTGAAAATCGCGCACGTGGGCGTGCTGAGCGAAAAGCCAAACGCCAAACATTTTAAAAACTCAGTAGAATCAGGTGATTCTACTGAGTTTTTATTTCCGGAAATATTCAAAGGAGATAATAATTATATATTTTAAATAATTTGATTTATAAAACAGTAATTGCTTTAAAACCTTTTTTAGAGCAATATTTTATTGAAATCATAAGGAAAAAAATTGAAAACTATACAAAATTGTGTTATCATACTATAAAACAATCGGATTATATCATTTGATCCGTGAAAAGAAAAGGGGACTTCTATGGATAAATCATTTATGAAACAACAACGTTTTTCATTCCGTAAAATGAAAGTTGGGTTGGCTTCTGTAGCAATTTTGTTTGCTTTTGCTCAGGTCGGACAAGTGTCTGCAGATGAAACAACACAACCGGCATCTACTTCAGCTGAAACAGTAAAGAAAACCGAAGCAAATAAATCGGCAGTCGAAGCTGCTGTAGCAGAAATTAAAGCTGATGAGGCGAAACCAGTCGTTAACCAATCAGATGCAAAACCTGGAGAACTTGTTGATGTTTCTAAGAAGGTTTCACCTATTGACGTGAAAGAACGCCAAGAAGGTGATCAAAAGATTCATGAAGAAACTGCAACAGTTGAAGTCACAAAGACAGAAGTGGCACCTGTAAAAAGTGAAGAACTTCCTGCTCCAAAGACTGAAACAACTGAGAGTACAGTGAGTGGGAAAGATGAAGATGGAAATTCTTATACCCAATATGAACGTGTTGATAAAACAACTACAGTCGAAATCAAGAAAGCGACAAGAACGATTTCAAAATCTAACTCTGCCGATATCGTTTTTGTTGTTGACCGTTCAGCATCTATGTCTCGAACTATTGACACTGTCCGTAACAATATCAATGAGTTTGCAAGAAATCTTGCTAAAGATGGAGTAGCAGCACGTTTTGGATTAGCTACCTTTAGTGATGAAGTATATGGACGTATAGGTGGATTAGCAGATGAGGGTACAATTTTAACAAAATTTAATGAATCTTATTTTACCTCTGACCCAGCTGAGCTTGAAAAAGCCTTAGCAGGCATTAAGCTTGCACATGGTGGAGACTTCCCTGAAACATCTACACCTACTCTTACACAAATTGTTTCAACCTACGACTGGTCTAAGTCACCTAAAAATAAAAAGTTTGTCGTATTGTTGACAGATGCTCCAATGAAGGAGGATCCTTCAATTCCAACGATGGCGAATACTCTTGCGTCTTTGAAAGCCGCAAAAATCGAAAGAATTGTTGCAACTTCGACAGGGACCGATATTAGCTATAAAGATTTTGTATCTGAAGGTCGATTAATGAATATTAATCGTAACTTGGCTGATTCTTTAACTAAGGATGCAACTACATGGATTGTTGAAACTGTGACTGAAGGACACAATTACAAGGTAACGAAAGATAATTACCAATTTTACCTAGAACGTCGTACAACACTACCTGTTGCTCAGACAGGAAGTGCGACTCCAACTACCACAGTTCCAGTAGCTACAGCTTATAAAAAAGAAGTGGCGAAACTCCCTGATACAGGAAGTAATGATACAGCGAACTATGGTATTGTGGGACTTGGCCTCCTAATGGCTGGACTTGGCTTAACTGTAAGCAATAGAAAGTCTAAGGAACAGTAAGCCTAACTGGAAGATTGTTTGTTAAAACATTGTGAGGAAAAAGCAGATAAAAAATAGGTAGTTTGTAAACGAAGTATGCAGATAAGCACAGGTATGACCTTCTGTATTATGGAGTACAAGCCGAATTTTTATGACGAGAAAAGAGCCGTAAGGTTCTTTTTTCGATTTCGAGAAAATACTGCAAAAAAAAGTAAAAAGTGGTATAATGATAAGGTTATATAGTCCCGATAAGGTGGTAGGTATTCATTACTAGTAGTTTTCCTATCAGTACTTTGTAACTCTATAACAATATTTTTTAAGGGGGGACATTTTTATGTCAGA
>NZ_AJQY01000092.1:0-2485 GCF_000296875.1 Streptococcus sp. GMD1S
TAAATATCGTGACTTGTGACCAAGATTTCCATGTTTATTTGGATGGTATCTTAGCCGTTAAGGACTCTCAAATCATCTATGTCGGTCAAGAGAAACCAGAGATTTTAGAGCAAGCTGAGCAGATTATAGACTATCAGGGAGCCTGGATCATGCCTGGTTTGGTTAATTGCCATACCCATTCTGCTATGACAGGTTTGCGAGGGATTCGGGATGACAGCAACCTCCATGAATGGCTCAATGACTATATCTGGCCGGCAGAAGCAGGATTTACTCCCGACATGACTACCAAGGCAGTCAAAGAAGCTCTGACAGAGATGCTCCAGTCAGGGACAACAACCTTCAACGATATGTATAATCCCAATGGTGTGGATATTGAGCAAATTTATCAGGCAGTCAAGGCATCTAAGATGCGTTGTTATTTCTCACCGACCCTCTTTTCTTCAGAGGCAGAAACAACTGCTGAGACCATAAGCAGAACACGTGCCATCATAGAGGAAATCTTAGAATATGAAAACCCAAATTTCAAGGTTATGGTAGCTCCTCATTCTCCATATAGCTGTAGTAGAGACTTGCTGGAAGCGAGCTTAGATATGGCAAAAGAGCTGGACATTCCTATCCATATCCATGTAGCGGAGACCAAGGAGGAGTCAGGAATTATCCTCAAACGCTATGGCAAACGTCCCCTCGCCTTTCTAGAAGAACTGGGTTATTTAGATCATCCGTCTGTCTTTGCTCATGGGGTCGAGCTAAACGAGCGAGAAATTGAACGCTTGGCAACTTCTCATGTGGCCATCGCCCATAATCCTATCAGTAACCTCAAACTGGCCTCAGGGATTGCTCCCATCATCCAACTGCAAAAAGCAGGAGTAGCAGTCGGAATTGCGACAGACTCGGTTGCTTCCAATAACAATCTAGATATGTTTGAGGAAGGACGGACTGCAGCCCTTCTTCAAAAGATGAAAAGTGGAGATGCCAGCCAATTTCCTATCGAGACAGCCCTTAAGGCATTGACGATCGAAGGAGCTAAGGTTCTAGGAATGGAAAAGCAGATAGGAAGCCTAGAAGTTGGCAAGCAAGCGGATTTTCTGGTCATTCAACCACAAGGAAAAATCCATCTTCAACCTCAGAAAAATATGCTCTCTCATCTGGTTTATGCTGTCAAATCCAGTGATGTTGAAGATGTTTATATCGCTGGAGAACAGGTGGTTAAGCAAGGCAAAGTTTTGACAGTAGAGATTTAAAAAAATTTAAAAAAAGTTTGCAAAAATCTTGCATTCTTTTTTTGTCTATGCTATACTTATATACGGTTTGAAAAAACTGCCTAAGACAGTAGGGGAGCTCGACTCATAAAGATCCTACCGAGGACAAAACGTATCATGTAAAAAGAAGCGTATTGTACTTTCGTGTCTAGGTTTGGGCGCGTTTTTCTTTTGGAAAAATTCCCCAAGCAAAATAATTACGGAGGTGAACACACTAATGAGTGAAGCAATTATTGCTAAAAAAGCGGAACTAGTTGACGTAGTAGCTGAAAAAATGAAAGCTGCTGCATCTATCGTCGTTGTAGACGCTCGTGGTTTGACAGTTGAGCAAGATACAGTTCTTCGTCGTGAGCTTCGTGGAAGCGAAGTTGAGTATAAAGTCATTAAAAACTCAATCTTGCGTCGTGCAGCTGAAAAAGCTGGTCTTGAAGATCTTGCATCAGTATTTGTTGGACCATCTGCAGTAGCATTTTCTAACGAAGATGTTATCGCACCAGCGAAAATCTTGAACGATTTTGCTAAAAACGCTGAAGCACTTGAAATCAAAGGTGGTGCAATCGAAGGCGCTGTCGCATCAAAAGAAGAGATTCTTGCACTTGCAACTCTTCCAAACCGCGAAGGACTTCTTTCTATGCTCCTTTCTGTACTTCAAGCGCCAGTGCGCAACGTTGCTCTTGCAGTCAAAGCGGTTGCAGACAACAAAGAAGACGCAGCTTAATCTTAAGCTACGCAGCGTAGCTTAGCTACGAAAAAACTATTATAAAATTAAAAACTTATTTGGAGGAAATAACAATGGCATTGAACATTGAAAACATTATTGCTGAAATTAAAGAAGCTTCAATCCTTGAATTGAACGACCTTGTAAAAGCTATCGAAGAAGAATTTGGTGTAACTGCAGCTGCTCCTGTAGCTGTTGCTGCAACTGGTGCTGCTGACGCTGGTGCTGCTAAAGACTCATTTGACGTTGAGTTGACAGCTGCTGGTGACAAAAAAGTTGGCGTTATCAAAGTTGTACGTGAAATCACTGGTCTTGGACTTAAAGAAGCTAAAGAACTTGTTGATGGTGCACCAGGTGTCATCAAAGAAGGCGTTCCAACTGCAGAAGCTGAAGAAATCAAAGCTAAATTGGAAGAAGCTGGAGCTTCAGTTACTCTTAAATAATAGAGCAACTACATTAGTAGCTTAAAAACATGATAAAACCGCTATTCTTAGGAGTAGCGGTTTTT
>NZ_AJQY01000093.1:0-2431 GCF_000296875.1 Streptococcus sp. GMD1S
GCATCCGCTCCATTGATGGTTTCTGATGCCTTGTCATAAGACTTAAAGCTCCATGTACCCTCTGCCGTCTTCACTTCTGTTTGGCTTGGTTGTGTTGGCGTTACTTGAGTACCATTAGACAAGTTCTTTTCTGTTGCTGGAAGCAGGTCTTTCACTTCTTGTGGAAGTTCTTTGCCTGGGGTTCCACTCACAAACTCATGATGTTTTTCATAAAGGAGGGCCGTGCTTACCTGATTAGAAGGAGCTGATAAATTATCAACATGCAATGTTACAGTATTGTCAATCTTTCCAGAACCTTTTTCTTCTACTTTTTTGTTTGTAGTAGTATTATAAGTTACAATAATTTCAGCAGAAGAATTTGCTTTTATGTATTCAGGTGTCATTTTAACAGTAACAGTTTGACCATTCTTTTCAATAGTATAATCACGCCCTTCCTGTAAAGTCACTCCACCTGATTCCACTTTAAGTCCTTGATAATTAAGGCGCTCATCAAATTTCTGAACCATTTCGATAGATGAAGGCGTTGCTAAAATGTCCTTACCTGGAACCGGAACTTTAAACGTAGCTTTATAGGTTACATCTTGTCCTTCCTTAGCTGGAATCTCTGTAGGATCCACTGCTAGAACAGGGCTCGGATCAATTTTTTCAATATAAAGACCAAAGACGGCCGAAGCAACCTCTGTTGATGAGTAACCAAAATTCATACTATTACTATTTGATCGAAGGGCAAAACCAGAGATATTGTTCTCAGAATAGCTACCGCTTGTAATCTGAGTTGCTACCCAAGCAGTTCGATCTCCTTGATCTTCCTGTCTTAAGACATTGGCATTATTCATCAAACGAAGATTAACATCATTTTGATAATCCTTAACATAGAAGGTTTCCTTCAAGTTGTTGGCATCCATTGCATCGATGTCTGTTGGCTTCATAACCAACTTCAAATCTGTCTCGGAACCATCTGCATAACGCAACTCTGCTGTTACATCCGCATCAAGCCAAAAAGCCTTATTCATAATGTAGTCATGAGCTGCATCTACATAGGGAACATTCCCAATTTCAAAAGCATTATTTTCCCACAATTCTGAAATAGAGAAAAATTCAACAGTAGATTTTTGAGCACTATTCATCTCAGATTCTGCCTGAGCAGTGTTTAGATAGTGAAGAGTTACCTTATTGAATTTTAAGTAAGCATCTACTTGCTTACCATTAACTGTCCCAATATTTGTGAATTTTAGAGAAAGAGGATTTTCAAAAACTTGATCCTGTTTTTTACTTTTATCTACTTTAAGAGTAAAGTTCTCCATCTCGCCTGGATAGGCACCACCCCAGAGATATTCATAGTGGGGATTCGATAAATGAAACTGATCAACAGCCTGTGATTTAGATAAAACACTAAAATTGTTGATGTTCAAATTAAACTTACGAATATCCAAGGTTGAGATATCCGTTCCGTTTTTTATTTCTTCTAAAGCCGCATAAGATTGAAGCGGAATAAGAAAAATAGAAAAAAGTAAAACGACTAGTCCGAGAAAAGCCTGTTTTTTTCTACTGAAAATAGTAGAAAAAGGCATTCTCATGCGATATTTCCATTTCATAATGTACCTCCAAAACTAAAAATGATTGTTTAATCATTTCAAAAGAAATATTCATCTCATTTTAACACAAAAAAAGGGCAATTAAAAGTAGATTATAGATAAAAATTTATTATTTTGTATTTCCAGATTGTCAATTTTTGGTGAGAATAATTAAAATATAAAAATTTTAGAAAAGGCGTTTACACCATGTGAATAACTGTTTTATAGTTAATCCTATTATCACTCTATGAGTTTCATAACGTACTCAAGCCACACATAAACATTAATATATTTAATTTTTTATAAAGAAAGAACCCAAGAATAAATTCTGGGTTCTTTTTAGTATTTCTCGTACAAAAGATACTTTTGTATATTAGAGAGCCTTAGTCCTTCTTACGAACGACAAAGCCTACTAGACCGGCGATAAATAAACCAATCATTGAAAGAAGACTGGTAGAAGCTGTACCTGTGCTTGGTAGAACTTTCTTATCTTGGCTTGCAGTTTCTTCTTTCTTAGTGCTTTCAGCTTGGTTCCCTGTTATTGCAGTATCATTCTTATCACCGTTGGTTGTTGTAGGAGTTACTTTCTTAGTTCCAACTTCAACAATCTCATCTACTGCTGGAGTGGTGATTGTGCTTGATTTCTCAACTCGACCTGTTTCAACGCCGTCTGTGTAAGTCACTGTATAAACAATGGTGCGAACACCCTTCTTACCAGCTGTCTTCACTTGACGACTTCCTTCTGGAAGATCTGGATTTGTGACTTCCTTAGTTTGGAAGGCAACATCTTCTGTCTTCGTTTCTTCCTTAGTCGTTACAACTGGGGCTACTACTTTCTTAGTTCCAACTTCGACAAC
>NZ_AJQY01000094.1:0-2414 GCF_000296875.1 Streptococcus sp. GMD1S
TGGCAGAAATCGGTCGTGATGGTGTCTTGGCGCTCCTCAGTGATTCAGCCAATGCAGACAGCAATATCCAGGTGGCGAGTGAGAGTGAAGTTGGAGACGAAATTACCCAGACCATTGCAGATTGGGAAGGTCGTATCATCGTTGCCGCAGTTGCCAGCAACCTTTCTCGTATCCAGCAGGTTTTTGATGCTGCAGCAGATACAGGTCGCCGAGTTGTTTTGACTGGATTTGATATTGAAAATATCGTCCGCACTGCGATTCGACTCAAAAAATTGTCTCTAGCCAATGAAAGTCTCTTGATTAAACCCAAAGAAATGTCTCGTTTTGACGACCATGAGTTGATTATCCTTGAGACGGGCCGTATGGGTGAGCCGATTAATGGACTTCGCAAGATGTCCATTGGACGCCACCGTTATGTGGAAATCAAAGATGGGGACTTGGTCTATATCGTAACCACTCCATCTATCGCAAAAGAAGCTGTCATGGCGCGTGTTGAAAACATGATCTACCAAGCTGGTGGTGTGGTGAAACTCATTACCCAAAGCTTGCGAGTATCCGGACATGGGAATGCGCGTGATTTGCAGTTAATGATCAATCTTTTGCAACCAAACTACCTCTTCCCTATCCAAGGAGAGTACCGTGAGTTAGATGCGCATTCCAAGGCTGCCATGGCAGTTGGAATGTTGCCAGAACGCATCTTCATCCCTAAAAAGGGAACGACCATGTCTTATGAACATGGAGACTTTGTTCCAGCTGGAGCTGTTCTGCTGGGGATGTCTTGATTGACGGAAATGCCATCGGGGATGTTGGAAATGTCGTCCTTCGTGACCGTAAGGTCTTGTCAGAGGATGGAATCTTTATCGTGGCGATCACTGTCAACCGTCGTGAGAAGAAAATTGTGGCTAAGGCCCGTGTTCACACGCGTGGATTCGTTTATCTCAAGAAGAGTCGTGACATTCTCCGTGAAAGTTCAGAATTGATTAACCAAACGGTAGAAGAGTATCTTCAAGGTGATGACTTTGATTGGGCAGATCTCAAAGGCAAGGTTCGCGACAATCTGACCAAGTACCTCTTTGATCAAACCAAGCGTCGCCCGGCAATCTTGCCAGTCGTGATGGAAGCAAAATAATAAGCAGCATACCTACAGAAAAAGTCGAAATTCGGCTTTTTCTTATAGAATAGTAAAAGGAGACAACCATGGCAGTTATGAATATTGAGTATTACTCAAAAGTTTTGGATATGGAGTGGGGCGTTACCGTACTCTATCCAGATTCTAGTCGGGTGACTGAACCAGATTGCACGGATATTCCTGTTCTTTATCTTTTGCACGGAATGTCAGGAAACCAAAATAGCTGGCTCAAACGTACCAATGTCGAGCGCTTGTTGCGTGGGACCAATCTCATTGTTATCATGCCCAATACTAGCAATGGCTGGTACACAGATACTCAGTATGGCTATAACTACTATACAGCTCTAGCAGAAGAGTTACCTCAGGTAATGAAACGTTTCTTCCCCAATATGACCAGCAAGCGAGAAAAAACTTTCATAGCAGGCCTATCCATGGGTGGATACGGTTCCTTCAAACTCGCTCTATCGACAAATCGTTTTTCTCATGCGGCTAGTTTTTCTGGTGCACTCAGTTTTCAGGAATTTTCTTCCTGAAAGTCACGGCTCTGGGGCCACTTGCATACTGGCGAGGAGTTTTTGGAGAGATTAAAGACTGGACAGCTAGTCCTCATTCGCTTGAAAGCATGGCTGCAAAATCCGATAAAAAGACTAAACTATGGGCTTGGTGTGGAGAGCAAGACTATCTCTACTCTGCCAATAATCTCGCAGTGAAAAACCTCAAAAAACTTGGTTTTGAGGTGACCTATAGTCATAGTCTAGGTAAGCACGAGTGGTACTACTGGGAAAAACAATTGGAACGTTTTTTGGCTACTCTACCAATTGACTTTGTCTTGGAAGAACGTTTATCTTAGTTTTAGGTTTCTTTCAGCTTTCTTCAGTAAAATAGAGAATCTATCTTGATCAAGGAAAATGTGATTTCAAGATAGGTTCTTATTTTTATGAAAGGTGGGGCGTCATGTTCTGGATTATTCGATTATTGTTCCGATTTCTTTTGGGAATTTGGCGTTTCTTCTGGCGTCTGGTTTGGACTGTGGTCATTCTACTGCTCATTGCCTTTGGAGTGGTTTGGTATCTGACAGGTGATTTTCATTCTGCGGTCAATCAGGTTGAAAAAATGAGTAAGATTGGTCAAGGTGGCTGGAATCAATGGAAGGAGACGGGAACGCTGGAAGTCTTGTCTCAGACAGACAGTCACCAACATGCAGAAGGCAAGTGGGCTCAAGCTTCAGCTCGCATCTATATTGAGCCTCAAATGGATGAGACCTTTCAAGGTGCCTATGCAGAAG
>NZ_AJQY01000095.1:0-2411 GCF_000296875.1 Streptococcus sp. GMD1S
TCTATTTTCTCATAATTCTGACAATTTGGCAAGTTTTTGATGAATTTTCTGAAAAATATGATAAAATGAAGAAAATATGGAATCAAGGGGAAGTCTATGGAGCAGATTGGAAAAGTCTTTAGACAATTACGAGAGTCAAGAAATATCTCGCTGAGACAAGCAACTGGGGGACAATTTTCGCCGTCCATGTTGTCCCGATTTGAAACAGGTCAGAGTGAGCTTTCGGTGGAAAAGTTTCTATTTGCCCTAGAAAATATATCTGCTAGTGTAGAGGAAATCCTCTTTCTGGCGAGAGGTTTTCAGTATGATACAGATTCGGAGTTGAGAAAAGAAATCACAGATGTTTTGGATTTAAAGAATATAGCACCTCTTGAGGACTTATATCGCAAGGAGTATCAAAAGCATGCCCATTCTCAAAACAAACAGAAACATATTCTAAATGCCATCATTATCAAGTCTTATATGAAGAGTATGGATGAAACGGTTGAGTTAACGGCAGAGGAAGGGAAAGTCCTTCATGACTACTTGTTTTCTACTGAGATTTGGGGAATCTATGAACTCAATTTGTTCTCAGTCAGTTCTCCGTTCTTGTCTGTTTCTCTTTTTACTAGATATGTACGAGAAATGGTCCGCAAATCCGATTTTCTAATGGAAATGTCTAGTAATCGAAACCTTTTTCATACTATGCTATTGAATGGTTTTTTAGCCAGCATTGAGTGTGAAGAATTTACCAATGCCTCTTATTTTAAACGTGTCATCAAAGAGCATTTCTACAAGGAAAATGAGACCTATTTCCGAATTGTCTATTTGTGGGCTGAAGGTCTTCTTGATAGCAAGCAGGGTAGAGTCAAGGAAGGTCAGAAAAAGATGGAAGATGCTGTCCATATTTTTGAGATGCTTGGTTGTAACAAATCTGCTGAATACTACAGAAATACAACCGATTGTTGAATATCTGCAAACTAAGAAAATAATTTGAAAATTTAAGCGATAGAACTTTTGACTACTCTCAGGTCGTTACAAAAGTTCTATCGTTTCTTTGCTCATTTTGTGTGTTGCATATATTCAAAAGTTTTCCCTTTCAATTTCTAAGTGCTATACTATAGTCATACTTCATATAGGGATTATAACAAGAAGGGAGATCACCTATGAAACTATTGTTTAGAAATCAAGCTTATCGACTCTTGACTTTGTCGCGCTTCTTCAATGCCTTTGGTGCTTCGATTTTTAACCTGGTATTTATCGTTTATGCATCGACCTTGCCACAAGCCTCTTTTGCTGTTGCTATGGCGAATATTGTCATGATTCTTCCGACTCTCTTTACAGTTTTTGTAGGGATTCGGGCAGATTACACAAGGGACAAGGTCAAATGGATGGTCTATAGCGGTTTGTTTCAGGCGGTTTTATTTTTTCTGGCAGCCCTAGTTGTTCAGCAAGCTAGTCTCTTTGCCTTTTCTAGCCTGTGTTTGATCAATGTCATCAGTGATGTGATCAGTGATTTTGCTGGTGGTTTGCGCATGCCCCTCGTTAAGGAAAAAGTAGCTGAAGGGGATCTGATGGAAGCTTATTCTTTTTCCCAGTTTATCACCTATATTTCAGCTATTGGTGGTCAAGCTTTTGGAGTTTGGCTCTTAGGTCTATCGGTCAACAATTTTTCCCTTGTTGCGGGAATCAATGCCTGCTTTTTCCTAGTATCAGCCTTTATTCTCTTTTTAGGAAAAAGCAAATTGAGTCTGTCAATGTCATCTGCTGATGGTAAAAAACTAAAAAATGAGAAGCTTTCTATCAAAGACCAGTTCCTAACAATTTACCGAAATTTACGTCTCGTTTTTCTTAAAGGTGGACAGAAAAACTTTGGTTTCATGATCTTTGCTGTCTTGCTTATTAATGCCTTGGGTGGGGCTTTAGGAAGCATCTATAACATCTTCTTTTTGAGCCATTCTCTCTTGAATTTTTCTTACACAGAGGCACTATTTATCAATCAATTCTGTGTTTTAGTAGCAATCATCATCAGTAGCCTTACGGGCAATGATTATTTTGGGAAGCAGTCTTTGCCTAGATTGATGATGTGGGCGACCGTAGGACTCAGTCTAATTGGTCTAGCTAATGTATTCAATCAAGTCGTGCTTGGTTTGCTATTTCTATTTTTAACTCTGTATGTGTCTGGTAAAGTTCAACCAAAGATTAGTGCCATGCTCATGAAAAATCTAGCTCCAGATGTTCTAGCTCGTACCAGTAATTTTTTAGGTTTATTGTTTACCTTATCCATACCTGTGGGAACAGCTTGTTTTTCACTTATAGCTGTATGGAATATACAGTTGACTTGGATGCTATTTGTTGGTCTTTCCTTGCTGGCTATTCTTTTGACAGTTATTAATCTCAAAAATGATATTTGAATCCTAATTTTATTCATA
>NZ_AJQY01000096.1:0-2401 GCF_000296875.1 Streptococcus sp. GMD1S
ATCGAATTTAAACCTCTCAGCAAGGACAACCTTCTCCAAATCGTCGAACTCATGCTTGCAGATGTCAACAAACGCCTCTCTAGCAACAATATCCACCTCTATGTGACAGACAAGGTCAAAGAAAAGTTGGTTGACTTGGGATATGATCCAAAAATGGGGGCGCGTCCACTCCGCCGTACTATTCAAGACCATATCGAGGATGCCATCACTGACTACTACCTTGAAAATCCAAGTGAAAAAGACCTCAAGGCAGTTATGACAAACAATGGCAAAATTCAAATCAAATCTGCTAAAAAAACTGAAAAAACAGAAGAGATTACTTCTGAAATAGAAGAATAAATCTCATAAAAAGAACAGGAAACAAGATTTCCTGTTCTTTTTTTAATTCTCTTCTTGAACTTGATAGCGAAGAATTGTTTTCAATTTGCTTGGCTCCGTTCGATGAAGATTAGTGAGATAAATTTCTCGGTGTACTTCCGAAGTTCTTTTGAGTTTATGAAGTTGACAAAAATGCTCCATCTCTGCAAAAGTCTCATTTTCAGTATCAAAAGGTCCTACATGAAGCATAGCAAGGCTTTGGCCTTCTTCTATCATTTCAAAACGAATAGCCTCATAGAGAATATTTGGCTTCTTGATTTTGACCTCTTCCAAAGCTTTTTCAAATAGTTCTCTCGTAATAAAATCGGGTTGCCCAATCATAATGCTATAAGAAAGCTCACTTTTTACCAGTTCTCCCTCCTTCTCCTTTTTCCATACACCTTCTAAAGGAAAGACAGTAAAATCAGTGTAAACCTCATCCAGAGGAGCTTTTTTATACTTCATCTTTATCGCATAGGCTAAGGCATATAAGGCCCCTACGCGTTCTGAAAAATCTTCTTGATTTGGATCACCTTTACCATCAATCACGATATAGGATTGACCTAGTACCTGCAGGATGCTGGGACTAGCTTTCACTTGATAAAGATCTTTTGCTTCCTTTCTCCATTCGTATTTCATTTGGTTCCTCTCCTTTCTATCTCTAGTATAGCACCAAAACCCTGACATCTTTTGTCAAGGTTTGTAAAGTTTTTGGATTTTTTCTACTCTAGAAAGCAATTCCTTCTTCAGATGATTGGGGGCGAGTATTTCCACCCCATCTAGATAAGACAGGAGGTAAGTATACAGACTTTCATGCTCTGGTAGGACTGTCTTGACATAATAACACCCATCTTTCCCCAAGCTAATCTCATCTTCTGAAAAATCTTCATAAACCCGGAAAGCAAGCTTGGGACTAAACTTCAAGGAAACTTCGATTTGATGTGCCACTTGATCTGAACCATCAACCCAATCCTCCACATTTTTCTGCTTCACAGTTTCAGTTGTTAGGTGATAATTCCTAATTCTAGACAATTTGAAAAAACGCCACTCTTCCTTCAAACAACAGTAGGCATGAAGGTACCAATCTCTCTTTTTAAATACGAGTCTAAAGGGCTCGACTGTACGAATCGTTTTCTGACTACACCCACCTAGATAAGTAATCACCAGTTGCCTTTTCTCTAGAATAGCATGTTTGATGTTATCAAATAATTCTTTTTGACCTTCTCGCTTTCTCCAGTCAGTCAAATCTACTTCTATCCAAGGGCTAGTAGAAACTTGAAAAATAGATTCCAACTTTTCAAGTAACAAATCTTGCCTGTCATTTGTCAGGGCTTGAATTCCTTGCAAAGCTGATAGAAGTTCTAATTTTTCATCCTCCGATACGAGAGTACGATCCAGAACAAAGTCCTTCATTAAAAAGATTCCGCCTGACTTCCCAGGTATCGAATATAGAGGAATCCCCGCCATACTCAACCGCTCAATATCGCGATAAATCGTTCGTACAGATACTTCAAATAATCGGGATAATTCAGGAGCCGTTGTACTGCCTTTTTCTAAAAGTAGATACAGGATACGAAATAGTCTTGATTCTGCCATAAAATCACCTCTCTTTCATTATACCAGTTATAGTGCTAGGTCTGGAAAGTTTAACTAGACAAATATTAATCCAAACAAAGTAGCTTTTTCTGCACAAGTTCGTTGGTTTATTCTTGACAGCTTGCCCCTCGTCCATTATGATAATAATAAAGATACTAGAGAATGAGGAAAATGCAATGGCAAACCCAACTTTTGGTGAAAAAAAAGAGAATGTGACCTACCAGCCCCGCTATGGTGTGTACGCAGTTATTCCTGATGCGGAGAAAAAACAAATCGTCTTAGTCCAAGCTCCCAATGGTGCTTGGTTCTTGCCAGGTGGAGAGATTGAAGCGGGAGAAGACCATCAAGAAGCACTGAAGAGAGAACTCATCGAAGAACTCGGTTTTACTGCTGAAATTGGAAGCTATTTCGGACAAGCTGATGAGTATTTCTACTCTCGCCACCGTGA
>NZ_AJQY01000097.1:0-2354 GCF_000296875.1 Streptococcus sp. GMD1S
TCTTCATAACGAATCTCCTTTAAATACAAGCCATTCGGTGCAGCCGTTGGACCTGCAAGTTTTCTGTCCTTCTTCTCCAAAATCAAGTCAATCTGCTCAACTGGCATTCGATTATTTCCTATTTTGAGCAGCGTCCCCACCATATTGCGAATCTGCTTATACAAGAAACCATTTCCTGAAAAGGTAAAGGTCAAAAATTGGCCTGTCTCATCAACACTAAGGCTGGCTTCTGTAATAGTCCGAACCTTGTCCTCTACACTGGTTCCAGATGCTGTAAACCCAGTAAAATCATGGGTTCCCTCTAATTTCTTGACAGCTATCTGCATTCGCTCCACATCGAGGGGATAGGGAAAGTGAGTAGCATAGTGACGGCGCATCGGATTTTTAGGACGCCCCCTATCCACGATAAACTCATATGTCTTGCTATGTTTTGCATAACGGCAATGAAAATCATCCGCCACAAGCTTAATTGAAATCACATCGATATCTTCTGGTGACTGGGTATCCAGAGCAAAACGGAGTTTTTCCACATCCATCTGATAGGGCAGATCAAAATGAATAACCTGTCCCAGAGCATGGACCCCACTATCCGTCCTACCAGCACCATGAACAGTGATGGCTTGCCCCTTATTGAGTCTCATTAAGGTTTTTTCGATTTCCTCTTGAACGCTCCGCGCATGAGGCTGGCGCTGAAAACCAGAAAAGGCATAACCATCATAGGAAATGATTGCTTTATATCTTGTCATAACTTCTATTTTATCAGGAAATAAAAGTGTAAACAAGTTTAAAAACCAATAATTGTCTGGGTACAAAATTCCCAAAAAGAAAAACTTAGGAAACCAATCCTAAGCTCTCTTTTGAAGTGCGTACATAACAAAGATAGAAGTGACAATCAACCAACATCCTAAAATGGTGAAGACCAACATACCGTTTTGAGTCACCAAGCCAATCGCACCAAGAATAAAAGGTGTCGTAAAGGCCCCAAAGCTACATCCTAGCACTGCAAAAGATGTTGCCTGATTAAGGAGCTTGGCTGGTATTCTTTCAGAAAGAAGCTGAAAGACAGTGGTCAAGGCCACACTGTAGGAAAAACCTGCCACAACACTTCCAACTACCATCACACCCAATGACGGAGACAAGGCAATCACAATCTGCCCCAATCCAAAGGTGATACCCGACCAAAGGAGCAACCTTTCTTTAAACAGAGAGATAAAGAAAGAAAAACTCACACCTGCCAAGATACCAATCAACTGCATGATACTTAAAACCAAGCTCGATAACTGGGCATCCCCTAGACCTCTTTCCACCATCAGACTAGGAATACGAATGGTGATAGCTGTATTGGTGCAGACAACTACTGCTGCTTCGACAGCCAATAGAAAAATTAAGCCTTTCATCTGTCCTGTCAAACGAGTCGTTTCGGTCTCTTTTCTCTTTGTTTCTTTCTTTTCTTTCCCATAAGGGACAAAGAGCAGATAAAGGATCAATACTAAAAACCCCGCACTGTAGGCCAAGAAGGTCACTGTCCATCCCAAGGATAAGAGTTGACCTACAACTAGAGTCAAAATCGATGCCCCGACAACTTCTGCTGATCCGCGAAGACCCAACATCTGGATCCGTGTCTTTCCATGATAGCGTTCACTGATGATGGAAATGGCCTTGGCATTGATCATCCCAACACCCAAGCCAAATAAAATCCGCATCGCAAAGACAAAGTTGTACTCCTGATACCAGAAAGGGGCTGTCCCACCGATAGAAAGGATGAGAAGTCCCAGACTAATCTGAAGTCTCTCAGGAAACAACCGCTCCAAAAACCCATTTAAAACCAGCATGATCATAATTCCAAAAGAAGGGAGACTGACCAGGAGCTCGATTTGTTCCTTGGGGTAGCCTTGATAGTAGTCAAACATGGCTGGCAGAGCACTTGAGATGGAAAAGGAGGTAATCAAAACGAGGGAGAGGGCCAAAATACTAGCCCGTTCTAAATATTGTTTCATGAATTTTCTTTCTGTATATTTCTCACTGTTTATCCTTTTAAAAGGAAGATGGCAAGAAAAGAAGGAGCCCGATTGAACTAGAGACTCCGTCCTAACTTTCCTAATAGG
The DNA here is from genome assembly GCF_000296875.1 of Streptococcus sp. GMD1S. Lineage (GTDB taxonomy): Bacteria > Bacillota > Bacilli > Lactobacillales > Streptococcaceae > Streptococcus. Next base: position 2,106 of record NZ_AJQY01000097.1, read on the forward strand.
AAGACTATTTTCGCTTGATTTGCTTGATCAGATAGAAGATGAAGCCTGCAACCATATAGGCCGCAAAAATGATCAAACACCATTTGATAACCACGTCCCAACCCTTGTTCACATTTAAAAAGAAATATGGGAAGGGATTGTCCTTGGAATTCGGAATATTGAGTTTTAAGACCAGGCCGTTAAACAAGGCAAAAATCATATAAACCAAGGGCAAGATGGTCCATAAGACTGGATCCCAGATCTTGTATT
>NZ_AJQY01000098.1:0-2340 GCF_000296875.1 Streptococcus sp. GMD1S
ACTTGAGTAACATATTAGGAATCTTTTCTTCAAGACTCTTGCGAACTTTTCCTCGTATTGCAGTGTCCATTTGGCTGTTTATGCTTGTGATAGTTGATTTGGTTTCTGTAGCAATTTTCTTAGCTGTCTTACTAAAGTTTTCTTTTAATTTATTTTTTGCTGTTATTGCTATCTTTGCTTCCGCAATGATTCGGTTTCGTTCCATCATTCGATACATTTGTTTCAGTGCATATTGATATTCTTCATCTGTGTAGTATTCATTCATTGGTGCTTGCATAATCTCTCCTTAGTTTGTGAAATTCTTCCTCTAATTCATTTCTTTTTTTGCGAAACTCGTTATCGTTTTTTTCTCTCTCATTTTCGAGTTTAATTCTATGTTCTCGGTATACTTGTTCCGAAAAGTGTCTCAGATTTTCTATTTCTGTAAAGTAGTCTCTAACATCATCAGCAGTTGATGAAAATTTTCTCAAGACTTGATACATTTTATCAACTTCATCAGACATCAGTTTTTCTAAATTTGCATTTCGTTCGTTTAAATCGAGTGCTTTATCATCGAGTTCTTTCTTTTGTTGATAATATTGTTCTTCTAGATTAAACAGTTCTCTCTCTTTCTCTCTAATTTCCTCCCATTTCACATCTTTTCTTTCCATTGTCTGAACTCCTTGGCAAATTGTGTGTCTGTTGCTACTGTTTTTTCAATGACATTCTGTAATTGTTTGTCTAACTGTTCAAATGCTTGGGCGGAAGCATTCATCTTAGTGACTGTTTGTGTTGTCTCTGCCTGAAAAGTATCGATAAACTGTGCTTGAGTGATACCTTGGCTAGCAAAAATGGCCTCAACCTCATAGGGAGCTAATGCTGTGTAGCTTGTAAAATCGATTTTTGACCAAATTTCTTGTAATTCCTGATTTGCTTTTTTGGCTAAGGCGCTCACTTCATCAGCTCCAGTTCTTGCTGCAGTAGCCATAGATGATGATAGGATAGAACCTTGAGCTGCATCTAAGTATATTTCCTCAGAACTACTAATACCACCTGATGACCATTTTGACTTCAAGTCCTTGTAATGAGCCATTCCTCGGAGACTGTTGGCATAGGCTCGATAAACACCACTGATTAAGGGTTTTCCTCCCTTGCCATCTATAACTTGACCAGTTACAGGATCAAACTCCCAGTCCTCAATTTTATGGCTCGAACCATCAATCCAATGAATCGTGCTAGGCATAGAATTTGTAATATCAATCGGACTGGTGTACCTTTCTGGGTGATTAGAGTCATTCCAACGTACTACATTATCATGTTTTCTACGGTAATCTATAAACATAGAAGGGTTGCTTTCAATAAATGCTTTTTCTTCCAGTGTAAGTCCACCATATTTAAACCAAGCATTAAAAGTGGTTGTAGGGATGTGGTATTTAGCTCCCACCTTCAGCATGTAAGATCCTTGTGAATAACCTGATAGTTGACTGACTTCATATCTAGGATCGTCCATAATCTCTTTTACAAATTGGTCAGCAACCTTATATTGTGGAGATAAGTAAGTTTGCCTTGCAATTATGGCACTATAGAAATCGCGTGAACCAAACATAGTTTTATTCACCGGACTATCAGGATCCGTTCCAGCAGCAATCACAGCTACATTTTTATAATCTGGTTCGCCGTTGACAATAGGTGCAACTGCTAGCCCGTCAAAACCTGTTTCAGTGTCAGACTTAGTGGCAACAACACGGAATTCTTGACCATCTGAGGTAGTTATGGTGTTGGTTTTTTCTAAATCATCAGGAGATATACTTTCACTGAGATTTGAATTGACATAAGTCCGACCGTTACGCTTAGCGAATTCAAGATTTACACTATATACAGCATAATCCCGATTCAAATTGTTTAACTGCTCATCTGTATAGGAAAATGTCATCATTGTTCTCCCGTGCTATTATCTGAATATGTAACAATTACTTTTAAGTCGGTCACTCCTTTGTAATTGTTAAGGAATTGCCTTTTCTCATTGGTCAATGAACCTTGATAATTCTTTTTATCATGGAGTCCATGGCCTATCCTATACTTAGTTTTTCTTTCATCATTAAATTTGATTTCTACATCACAAGACCATGAACCTGGAGGGTTTGTGTAGTTTGGATTGGAAATCTTAATCTCCTCAATCCCTTCATAGGAATTTTTTAAAGCGTTGACCAAGCTGATTTCGTACTCTCTATTCCGACGTTCTTCTTGAGACTTCCCTAACATACTAAACACAAAAACACCTCCTGTTGTGATGGCTACGAGTAGAAAAACTATGAATAATGGTTTATAGCTTTTTCTTAATCTGTCTTTACTCATTATCAT
>NZ_AJQY01000099.1:0-2317 GCF_000296875.1 Streptococcus sp. GMD1S
GAATCTAAGCTCGATGACTTCTTATAATTCTTCTCTTTCAAATTCATAATAACTTCTTTCTATTTAAAATATCTGCTAAAACGTGATTTTTTGTTCATTGAGTAATCTGAAAACAAAATCGCAATTCTACCAGTATTTAAGTCTCAGATTTTGAGGATTTCTTACGTACCATTCTAATTTCAGTGATAGGTTTTCCAAGGTCAAGTATTTTTTCTTGCCCATCAAAAGTAAAACCCATTTTTTGATAGAATGCAATGGCTCGCTTATTCCCTTTTAATACCCATAAAAATATTTCAGAGAACTGTTCAAGAGTCGTCAGAGCTTCCTTCATTAACTTCTGAGAAATACCTTTTCCATAATAGTCTTTTAAAACATATAAGGTAATAATTTCACCAGCTTGAATAGTCTCATCACGAAAGTTTCCATAACTGATAAAACCAACTACCTTCATGCCATCTATCGCAATCAATGTATTTTTAGGATATTTTTGACTAAAGAATCGACATCTTTCTAATGTCATCGTCTCCTGAAATTCTGCAGGTAAAAGATCATCATAAGCCTCTCTCCACGTTTGCCAATGAACGAAGGATTTACCTTCTATCTCTTCAGGAGTTTCCATTTGTTTGATAGTTAGGTTCATTTATTTTACTCCATTCTTCTCTCAGAATACCATATTTAATACTATCAAAATATTTGCCTTGGTAATAACGAACTTTTGGAATATGAGCTTCTTTTTTCATTCTTAATTTTTCAGCAAGTTTTACCATACCAAGATTTCCTGACCAAGTTGTCAAACCAAGATGCTCCAACACCAAGTAATCCTTAAATGTCCGATCTATCCATTGTAGCATAGCAGCTTTTCCAATGCCAGAGTTCCAAAATTTGTTATCATAAATACAAATCCCCAATTCCATCCATCTTGTTTGTTTACATACCCAGTAGCGCGAAACAGTCCCAACTAATTTATCATCAACAAAAATACCAAGGCGATTTGAGTTGTTTAGAGTAGATTCTGATTTTTGTAGTTTAAATTCTTGAAAATTAGGAAAATGCTGATAATCGTCATAATAGGGAGCATCATACTGCTTCCAAATTGGATTAGATTGTGAATAAGCAATTTCCCACAAAGACACCAAATCTTCTTCATTTAGTTTTCTTAAATAAACCATACTTTTTCCTAATCCAACGCCTTGACTTCATCAGCTACTTTTTGTAGATATTTTTGTCTTGTAGAATTTGTATTCACCTCACGCCCTAACTCACCCAAAATTGAAACTTTCTTTGTTTTAATACCGCAGTGATTTAGGACAGCATTCTTTAATACTGATATTCCATAACTGTCTGGGATATTGATAGGACCTGAAAATACTTTGTACCACCATGTTGGTGCCATGGATGTTGCGTAAATACTAGCTGTTTTTCCTTTTAGTAACTTTTTAAACTGCTGACCCCTTAAGTAGTTTAAAATAAAACTTCCTTGATTATTGGCAGAGTACGCAATTCCTGGCGTGAAAACACGATCAATCCAACCCTTCAATAAACTAGGCATACTACTCCACCAAATTGGATAAACAAAAATGAAATGATCTGCCCACTGAATTAATTCCTGAGAGCGAAGTATGAAGGGGTCCTCTTCCATCCGTTTTCGATAACCATAACGTAATACAGGATCAAAATCTATCTCATTTAGGTTAATAGATTCAAGCTCATGATGATTTGAGTCAATATTTTCTACAATCGTTTGAAAAATTTCTTGACAGAAACTTCCCTTGTCATGATGTCCATTGATGACTAAAATTTTCATTCGTTTTCTCCTTCACTACCCCAACGCCTTGACTTCCAACATCATATCGCGTATCTGAGCTGCCAGTTCAAAGTCAAGCACTTCGACGGCTTCTTGCATTTGTTTTTCCAGTTTCTTGACGAGTTCTTTGCGTTCTTGTTTGTTGAGGCTATTGATATCGACTTCCTTGTCCTCTTCCTTAGAAACTGCCTTGGTCACAGCAATCAGGTCACGGATTTCTTTCTTAATGGTTTGAGGTACGATACCATGCTCTTCATTATAAGCCATCTGGATTTTCCGACGGCGAGCCGTTTCATCGATGGCACGTTGCATAGACTGAGTCATCGTGTCCGCATACATGATTACATGCCCTTCGCTATTACGGGCAGCACGGCCAATGGTCTGGATGAGGCCACGTTCGTTACGAAGGAAGCCTTCCTTGTCAGCATCTAGAATAGCAACCAAACTTACTTCAGGTACGTCAATCCCTTCGCGGAGCAGGTTGATTCCGACCAAGACATCAAAAACACCCAA
>NZ_AJQY01000100.1:0-2306 GCF_000296875.1 Streptococcus sp. GMD1S
CCCAAAGTTAAAGCAGCCTCATCTCCCATCATCATCGCATTAAAAACACGATACTGAGTAGCGAAAAATAGAAAGACCATTCCTACTACTATAGTTGGCAGAACCAAGTCTGCCCAAGTAGTCCCGGCAAGCGATCCCATGGTCCAAAACTTAATGGTCATCACACTGTCCGCATTAGCGCCAACTGAGATAATAAAGTTGGAAAAGGCTAGAAAGAGAGCGTTGACCACCGTTCCTGATAAAATCAGACTAGAAGTCGTCATCCTTCCCTGCATAGAGGCAATGATAAGGACAGCGATTGTTGCCAAAATAGCTCCAAGGAAAGCTCCAAGGCTAATCATCACTTTTAAACCAAGAATGATGCTCAAAGTTGCCCCTAGAGTTGCACCCGCAGAAATTCCTAAGACATAAGGCTCTGCGATGGGATTGTTCACTGTAGACTGCATCACGCTACCACACATAGAAAGACCAGCCCCTACTATCAGACCTAACAATACTCGGGGGAATCTCATGTTCCATACAATGGCAAGAGTAGACTTGGAAACCTCTCCTATCTCAAGAGGAAATCCCAATCTGCTCAAAATGATCCGATAGGTATCTCCTAGATCAATCGCAACAGACCCCATAGAAACAGCTAGAAAAAGTGAAATCCCTAAAATACCTAGCAAAACACCTAAAAGTAACACAAATTGTACGTTCTGTCGGCTTCCAGAAAATTTGGAAAGCATGAAAACCTCCTTATACAAAATTAAAAATTTAGAAAATTCTCATAAAAAGTATACCATATTTCTACTAGATGAACAAGGATGGAGACATATATAGACAAGCCGAAGATTGTACAAAAATGTTCGTGAAACAAAAAAATCTCCCCGAAGGGAGATGATCTGGTTTATTTTACCTTACAGTGCTAGGAACCGTAACCGAAGATTATACTTGAGTATATCGAGGTAAGGTGACAACATAAAAAGCCCTCTGAAATCAGAGAGCTTGATTTGAGCCCGGGCTAAAATCCTAGTGAAACAAAAAAATCTACACGATCAGAAAAGTCTCTATCGTGCCATTTTCATACATGATGTATAGTCCAAGTAGAATGAATACTATGGGCACAATGATTCGCTCGTATTTTTCAATTGTCTCGAATATTAACGGAATAGAGGATAACATCCGACTAATCTCGCAAAAGATAATTATGCCGATTACAAACACAAGCAACGCCACGAGGGTCTGTGACCAATCTAACGAAGCAAAATAAGGTATATAGATACCTAAATTATCTCCGCCAGACGCAATTGTCAGCAATGTAACTGTCCAAAACAGTTGATTTGCCTTGCTTTGTTCTAATCTTTCAATAATTTCTTCCTCTTCTTCCTCACCTTCTCCAACAATTGCAAAGCGAATCCCTAAATAGATAGGGATTAAACCAAGCAATCCAACCATCCATTCTTCAGGCACGAAATTAACGACATAAGCAGCAACTAAACTCGCCCCTACAAGTAAGCCTGTTCCTAGATATTGCCCCGCATAAATATGCCATTTCTGTTTATTCTGTGATAGCTGTGCAAATAAAATAATTAAAATAATTAAATAATCGATACTGGTGGAAATATAAACACCAATAGCAGATATGATTGTCTGTCCCATAAAAACCTCCTGTATTAGTCAGTAATAAATCAGTAGATTTTAGGAGAGCACAGACACATTAATTTAGCTATCGCTAGTGGGTAATGTCGAACGTAGGAAAGCATTTTACTCCTCCTCAAAACGTAGTTACAAAGTAATTTCTAACTGGAATTCGGTGACTACTTCCATGTAAAGTATAACATACTATACTTTACTTCGTAAAGTGTGGGCTCTCCGAGGGGGCTTGCAGACAGTTACTCGGCTTGAAAAGCCGAGTAACTGCGCACCTTCATGGTGTCATTAGCTGATACCATTTGAGGTTTTTGTAGTCTCCAAAATTATGACCGATAAAACTAGATAAAGAAGGGAGCACCTACTAAGGCTGTTTTTGTAGTCTCCAAAATTATGACCGATAAAACGAAATGATTAAGACATACCCTGACGGCTTGGTTTTTGTAGTCTCCAAAATTGTGACCGATAAAACCTCAATAAAAAAGCTCTCTGAAGTCAGAGAGCTGATTTGATCTCGGGCTAAAATCCTAGTGAAAAAGATGAAACTCCTTGTGTTCATCGAACACTGTTTCCTTTCCCTATTTTCATACGGATTTTTGGAGCCCTTAGCATCATAATTCTTGCTGGATAAAACGTTTATAGACTAGGCGACGAGGCGAAGATTGTACTAATGG
>NZ_AJQY01000101.1:0-2298 GCF_000296875.1 Streptococcus sp. GMD1S
TTCAACTGGTCGATGGCGGCTGGGCGGTAAATATCCGCAGCAATCATCAAAGGACGTGCATTTTCTTCCTTCTTGAGTTTATTAGCCAGCTTACCAGCAAATGTTGTTTTACCAGCCCCCTGCAACCCGACCATCATGATAATGGTTGGAATTTTTGGTGACTTGATAATCTCAGCCGTGTCGGAACCTAAAACGGCTGTCAGTTCCTCATCCACGATTTTGATAATCTGTTGGGCAGGATTGAGGGTATCAATGACCTCGTGTCCGACTGCACGTTCACGAACCTTCTTGATAAAGTCCTTTACAACAGGCAAGGCAACGTCGGCTTCAAGCAAGGCCAAACGAATCTCTTTGGTTGCTTCTTGGACATCCGCCTCAGATATTTTTCCTTTTTTACGTAAATTTTTAAAGACGTTCTGTAAACGTTCTGTTAAACTTTCAAATGCCATTTTTCTTCCTCTTACTCTCTATTATCAATGCTTGTTAAAATTTCTATCTGCTCCTGCAGAAAGTCATCCTTGGGATAACGCTCCAAGATCTGGTCAAAAATCTGACTGCGGACAATGTAGTCCGAATACATGTGCAGTTTCATCTCATAATCTTCTAGAATCTTTTCTGTCCGCTTGATATTGTCATAAACAGCTTGACGACTGACACCGAACTCTTCAGCAATCTCAGCAAGACTATAATCATCAGCATAATAGAGTTCAATATAGTTCATCTGCTTGTCTGTCAAAAGCGCCGCATAAAATTCAAAAAGGGCGTTCATACGATTGGTTTTTTCGATTTCCATAACTTTTATTATACCAAAAAAACTATTATACTGCTAGAGTAGAAGCACTTCAAATAGAGTAAGGAGAAGAAAAAAAGAACCTTGCAAGGCAAGATTCTTTTAGTGTCTGACTTAAATAATTGTTCTTCTGGGAACTTAATCGAATTAAGCTTCGATTTCTGTAACCATACCTGAACCAACAGTACGTCCACCCTCACGGATAGAGAATGTAGTACCTTGTTCTACGGCGATTGGGTGGATCAACTCAACGTCGATAGTCACGTTATCACCAGGCATTACCATTTCAGTACCTGCAGGAAGTTCGATTGAACCTGTAACGTCAGTAGTACGGAAGTAGAATTGTGGACGGTAGTTGTTGAAGAATGGAGTGTGACGTCCACCTTCTTCTTTAGTAAGGATGTAGACTTCACCTTTAAATTTAGTGTGTGGGTTGATTGAACCTGGTTTAGCGATAACTTGTCCACGTTCGATTTCGTCACGTTGAACACCACGAAGAAGGACACCTACGTTATCTCCAGCAAGACCTTCGTCAAGTTGTTTACGGAACATTTCAACACCAGTAACAACTGCTTTTTGAGTTTCTTCTTTGATACCAACGATTTCGATTTCGTCGTTGACACGAACAGTACCACGGTCGATACGTCCTGAAGCAACTGTACCACGTCCAGTGATTGAGAATACGTCTTCGACTGGAAGAAGCAATGGTTTTTCAGTGTCACGTTCTGGTTCTGGGATGTACTCATCAACAGTGTTCATCAATTCCATGATGATGTCTTCGTATTTAGAGTCACCTTCAAGAGCTTTAAGAGCTGAACCTTGGATAACTGGAAGATCGTCACCTGGGAAGTCGTATTCTGACAAGAGGTCACGGATTTCCATTTCAACCAATTCAAGCAATTCTTCGTCGTCTACCAAGTCAATTTTGTTCATGAAGACGATAAGGTGTTTAACACCAACCTGACGAGAAAGAAGGATGTGCTCACGAGTTTGTGGCATTGGTCCGTCAGTTGAAGCTACTACAAGGATAGCTCCGTCCATTTGAGCGGCACCAGTGATCATGTTTTTAACGTAGTCCGCGTGTCCTGGAGCGTCGATGTGAGCGTAGTGACGTTTTTCAGTTTCGTACTCAACGTGCGCAGTGTTGATAGTGATACCGCGTTCGCGTTCTTCTGGAGCAGCATCGATAGACGCATAGTCTTTAGGTTGGTTAACTGCTGAAGGCAAGCGACGTGCCAATACAGTTGTGATAGCTGCAGTCAAAGTAGTTTTACCGTGGTCAACGTGTCCGATAGTACCAATGTTAACGTGTGGTTTACTACGATCGTATTTTTCTTTTGCCATTTGAGTAAAAGCCTCCAATAAAATATATTTTATAGATAGACAGTAGGCAATACAGTCTAACTTTCCTTACTATTTTATCAAATTTCTGCTAAATTGCAAGTGTTTTACACATATTTTGTGAATTAATCTAAATCTTATCAAATCCTGTTCTTCTGCTTCTTTAT
>NZ_AJQY01000102.1:0-2195 GCF_000296875.1 Streptococcus sp. GMD1S
GGTATTTGGATTGCCAACTCACAAGAAACTGCTCCAGTCCTTGCACCATTCTTGTATGGTACTTTGGAACGTTTGCTCTTGCCATTCGGTCTTCACCACATGTTGACAATCCCAATGAACTATACAGCTCTTGGTGGAACATACGAAGTGTTAACTGGTGCAGCAAAAGGAACACAAGTATTTGGTCAAGATCCGCTTTGGCTTGCTTGGGTAACTGACCTGGTTAACCTTAAAGGTTCAAATGCTGACCAATACCAACACCTTCTTACAACAGTCACTCCAGCTCGTTTCAAAGTTGGACAAATGATCGGTTCATTTGGTATCTTGATGGGTGTCATCGTTGCTATCTACCGCAATGTTGATGCTGACAAGAAACACCAATACAAGGGTATGATGATTGCGACAGCCCTTGCAACATTCTTGACAGGGGTTACTGAACCTATCGAGTATATGTTCATGTTCATCGCAACACCTCTTTACCTTGTTTATTCAGTAGTTCAAGGTGCTGCCTTTGCTATGGCAGATATTGTTCACCTTCGTGTCCACTCATTCGGTTCAATTGAATTCTTGACTCGTACACCATTGGCAATTAATGCTGGTATTGGTATGGATATCGTTAACTTTATCTGGGTAACTGTTCTCTTTGCGGTTATCATGTACTTCATTGCCAACTTCATGATCAAGAAATTCAACTACGCAACTCCAGGACGTAACGGAAACTACGAAACAGCTGAAGGGGCATCAGAAGAAGCAGCTCCTGGAACTCCAAAAGTTGCAGCAGCTTCTCAAGCCGTAAACATCATTAACCTTCTTGGTGGTCGTGCAAATATCGTAGATGTGGATGCATGTATGACTCGTCTTCGTGTAACTGTTAAAGACGCAGATCGCGTTGGTACTGAGGAACAATGGAAAGCAGAAGGAGCTATGGGTCTTGTCATGAAAGGACAAGGAGTCCAAGCTATCTACGGACCAAAAGCTGACGTATTGAAATCTGATATCCAAGATATCCTTGACTCAGGTGAAGTAATTCCTGAAACTCTTCCAAGTCAAATGACAGAAACTCAACAAAATACTGTACATTACAAGGGTGTAACTGAGGATATTTACTCAGTAGCTGACGGTCAAGTTGTTGCCTTGGAACAAGTGGAAGATCCAGTTTTTGCTCAAAAAATGATGGGTGATGGATTTGCAGTAGAGCCAGCAAATGGTAACATTGTATCTCCAGTTACTGGTACTGTATCAAGTATCTTCCCAACAAAACACGCTCTTGGTCTTGTCACTGACTCAGGTCTTGAAGTGCTTGTTCATATTGGTTTGGATACAGTAAGTCTTGAAGGAAAACCATTTACTGTTCATGTTTCTGAAGGACAAAAAGTGGCCGCTGGTGACCTTCTTGTCACAGCTGACTTGGATGCTATTCGAGAAGCAGGACGTAAAACATCAACAGTGGTTGTCTTTACAAATGGTGATGTCCTTAAATCAGTTAAATTAGAACAAACAGGTTCTCTTGCAGCTAAAACAGCAGTTGCTAAAGTAGAATTGTAATATACTTGAGGTTGGAAGCTGTTTTCCAACCTCTTGTTTTAGGAGAAAAGCATGAAATTTTTAACACTCAATACCCATAGTTGGATGGAGAAAGAAGCAGAAGAAAAATTCCAGCTCTTGCTCCAAGATATTCTTGATAAAGACTATGATTTGATTTGTTTCCAAGAAATCAATCAAGAAATGACTTCGCCTGAGGGAGAGGTTAACACTCACTATCAAGCTTTACCATCAGCAGAACCCATTCATCAGGATCACTATGTCCGACTCCTGGTCGAAAAATTGGCTGAGAAAGGGAAAAACTACTACTGGACTTGGGCTTACAATCATATTGGTTATGACCGCTACCATGAAGGTGTAGCTATCTTATCCAAAACACCTATCAAGGCGCGTGAGATTTTAGTATCAGATGTAGATGATCCAACGGACTACCATACTCGTCGCGTTGCCTTGGCTGAGACAGAGGTTGAAGGTAAGGAACTTGCTCTTGCAAGCGTTCATCTCTCTTGGTGGGATAAAGGTTTCCAAGAAGAATGGGCACGATTTGAGGCTGTACTAAAAGAGTTGAACAAACCTCTGATTTTAGCAGGTGATTTTAATAATCCAGCTGGTCAGGAAGGCTATCAAGCGATTTTAGCTAGCCCATTAGGATT
>NZ_AJQY01000103.1:0-2167 GCF_000296875.1 Streptococcus sp. GMD1S
TGCAAAAGCTACGATTGTACAAATTATAGAATCTTTTCAGGGGATTTAGGAAGGGAGCTTAGTCATATTGACGCTGCTATCGCTTTTTGTTATAGTCAAGGAGAGAGCGGTCTGGAACACTAGTTTATTCACAGTCTGTGGATAAGTCTAGGGGAAAATGACATATAACTCAGGGTGTTGAAGCACCCTGATACTAGTTCCGTACATTAGTAACTTGCCAGAGAGCTAGTAGAAACCCTAGTACAGAGCTGTTTGACAAAGGTCTGTTTAGGGGTGAAGGCCTCTAAGTCTAAGAGCTGGATTTTGGAGAAACTAGTTTTTAGGCATGTTTTCTTATCCACAAGTTGTGGATAATTTTGTGAACAAGAGAAAGAGATGTGAGATGATGACGAACATAAAACCGCATGGACCATTACCAAGTCAGGCCCAGCTGGATTATTTAGAGGATGAACTAGCTGCCTTTATCCATTTTGGTCCCAATACCTTTTATGACCAGGAATGGGGAAGTGGGCAAGAGGATCCTATGCGTTTTAACCCGACTAAGTTGGATGCGCGTGAATGGGTTCGAGTGCTTAAAGAAACGGGTTTTAAAAAGCTGATTTTGGTGGTGAAGCACCACGATGGCTTTGTTCTCTACCCGACATCCCACACAGATTATTCGATCAAGGCTAGTCCTTGGAGGGATGGAAAGGGGGACTTGCTCCTTGAGGTTTCCCAAGCTGTGACTGAGTTTGATATGGATATGGGAGTGTATTTGTCTCCTTGGGATGCTCACAGTCCCCTCTATCACGTGGACCAAGAAGCGGATTACAATGCCTACTATCTGGCTCAATTGAAGGAAATCTTGTCAAATCCTGCCTATGGAAATGCCGGTAAGTTCACTGAGGTGTGGATGGATGGTGCTCGAGGCGAAGGGGCCCAGAAGGTCAACTATGAGTTTGAGACTTGGTTTGAAACCATTCGTGACTTGCAGGGCGATTGTTTGATTTTCTCAACTGAGGGAACTAGTATTCGCTGGATTGGCAATGAACGAGGCTATGCAGGGGATCCCTTGTGGCAAAAAGTCAAGCCAGACCAGTTAGGAACAGAGGCGGAATTAGATTATCTACAGCACGGAGACCCCTTTGGGACGCTATTTTCAATCGGTGAGGCAGATGTTTCTCTTCGGCCGGGCTGGTTTTACCATGAGGATCAGGATCCTAAGTCTCTGGAGGAGTTGGTCGAAATCTACTTTCACTCGGTAGGGCGGGGAACTCCACTCTTGCTTAATATCCCACCGAACCAAGATGGCCTCTTTGATGAAAAGGATATCCAGCGTCTCTATGAATTTGCTGCCTACCGTGACGAGCTATATAAAGAAGATTTGGCTTTGGGAGCCACGGTATCTGGCCCTGCTCTATCACCAGACTATGCCTGTCATCATCTGACAGATGGGCTAGAGACCAGTTCATGGGCAAGTGATGCAGAGTTGCCAATCCAATTAGAGCTTGATTTAGGTGCACCTAAAGCTTTTGATGTGATTGAGTTAAGAGAAGATTTGAATTTGGGGCAACGCATCGCTGCTTTCCGTGTTCAGGTAGAGTTGGATGGTGTCTGGCAGGAGTTTGAATCCGGCTATACTGTTGGCTATAAACGCCTTTTGCGAGGATCCATGGTAGAGGCTCAGAAGGTGCGTGTGATCATTACAGAGGCACAGGCTTTGCCTTTGTTGACCAAGATTTCACTCTATAAAACACCTACCTTGTCGAAAAAAGAAGCTGTTCAACAGTTAGAGTTTTCAGAAAAAAGTCTAGTTGTGACCAAGGGAGAAAATGTCCACTTTACAGTGAAGCGAAGAGAATCTAGCAGTCCTTTAGAAGCTAAGATTTCGATTCAACCAGGGACGGGTGTGCATGGTGTTGCTTATCGGGACGAGATTCAAGTCCTTGCGTTTCAAGTTGGCGAGACTGAAAAAAGGCTGACGCTACCAACCTTGTATTTTGCAGGCGATAAAAACTTAGATTTTTATCTAAATCTGACGGTAGATAGGCAGCTGGTTGACCAGCTTCAGGTCCAAGTTTCATAAAAGAAGAACCTTTGCGCGATGCAAAGGTTCTTTTGGTTAGGAGTGATTTGGTAGCCAGCTGAGGGTGAAGGTCAGTTGCTCAGCTTTCAAGAGGTCTTGGTG
>NZ_AJQY01000104.1:0-2114 GCF_000296875.1 Streptococcus sp. GMD1S
TAGCATACTGATAGAAATATCTACCCCTACAAAGTCTAAACTTTTCAGGTCAATTGTCTCAGGAATATAACGGAGGTCTTGACCAGTCCCGATAGAGACATAAAGAACAGATAAATTATCTTTCCATTCTATTTCCTCCATCAGATCCCTTCTCAACTTATCAATTGCCTTGCCATGGAGAAGTGGTCCTATCCATTTCTCACTCATATCGTACCAGCGAGCCATACGGTTATACATGATCATGTATTTAGCATTATCTCCAGATAGATAATCTGGATTAAGGGACAGATAGATACCGCCATCTTTTTGAAAATTTTCTACCTCTAAACCTGACTTCAATTTATCTTGTAATCTTGTTTCAATCATATGCAACATCTCCTTTTTTATTTGTCACCTATTATAGTGGAATTCATCGCAAAAACAATAGCTTTTTAGTAAGTGGCAACTATCCACTTGTATCTGGTAGTAGAACCAGGGTCAGTTACAAAAAAAACAAGTGCCAATTTCCATTGACACTTGTTTCCACTTTTAAACTGTCTTGCAAAATTTCGTGAAAGATACCGTTTAAAAAACTTAATCTTCTTTTTTGCGTCTTGCCAAAAATCCTGTTCCCAATCCAAGAAGGGCGATTCCAGCTACTAGATCCACTTGGTTAGACTCGCTTCCTGTATTAGGCAATTCCCCACCTTTTTTAGGCTTACCTGGTTCATTTGGTTTGCCAGGTGTTGTTTTTTCAGGAGTGTGCGTATTTGTAATGTTGTAACCTTCTACTGAAGCTGTATAACCATCTGGAACATTCACTTCTTCAACAGTGTAGGCAATCTCCTTACCTTCTTGATAACGATCAAGACCTGTAAACTCATAAGTCCAGCCACTTGTTTCTGACACTGTAGCTGTCTGACCAGTTTCCTTACCATCTGCAAGAAGTTTCACAGTGACAGAAGATGGACGGATACCGTCTTTGTTATCTTCATCTTTCCAAATCTTCTTACCTTTTACAGATGTTTTCTCTGGTGTGTGGGTGTTGGTCACATTCATACCAGTTTCAGTAGCTGTGTAACCTGTAGGAACACCAACTTCTTTGACTGTGTACTCGATTGCTTTACCATTTTGGTAACGATCCAGTTCAGTGAATTCATACTTCCAACCTGTTTCAGCTGTTGCGATTGCTGTCTTGCCAGTTTCTTTACCATTGGCAAGAAGAGCGACAGTGACAGATGCTGGACGGATATGATCTTGGTCGTTATTATCAATCCAGGTCTTTTGTCCACTTACAGCAATTTTTTCTGGAGTATGTTCGTTGGTAATGGTGTACTTGCCATCCTTGTCTGTAGTGATGGTTGCTTTGTATTCTGTCATAGCAGTTTCTTTGACAGTGTACTTGATTTCCTTACCATTCTCATACTTAGGAAGTTTTTTAGATTCGAACTTCCAGCCAGTTTTTTCTGAAACTTCAATTTCTTGAACAACCTTGTCGCCGTTAAGAATTTGAACTTTCACAGATGTTGTACGTTTACCGTCTTGGTTGTTGTTATCTTTCCACACCTTAGTTCCTGAAAGAACAATTGTTTCTGGGTTATAGGTGTTTGTCACTACTTGACCAGTCACAGAGGCTTCGTAACCAGCTGGTACATCCACTTCCTTGATAGAATAGGTGATTTCTTTTCCAGCTTCGTATTGTGGAAGATTGGTGAAGGATGCTACCCAAGTGTTATCATCAGTCTTTTCCTTAGCTGTTAAGGTCAATTTCTTACCTTCAACGGCTACTGGATCAGCATTTCCTACTTTTTTATAAAGTTGAACCGTTACGGACTCAGGACGCTTGCCGTCTTGGTTGTTCGCATCGTTCCATACTTTTGTTACCTTGTAGTCAATTTCTTTAGGAGCATATTTGTTTGTGATGGTAAAGTCTGTAATAGTCGCTTCGTATTCTGCTACGGCTTCTTCTGTTACAGTGTATTTAATTTCTTTACCAGCTTTATATTTTGCTAATTTTTCGAATGTAGCAGTCCAAGTTCCGTCTGCGGCTGCTTGAACCTCTTTCGATGCTACTTTCTCACCGTCTGCTAAAAGATTGATTGTAATCTTAGTCGGACGTTTGCCGTCTTGGTTAT
>NZ_AJQY01000105.1:0-2104 GCF_000296875.1 Streptococcus sp. GMD1S
AACAAGGTTCGTAGTTTTGCCTTTCCAAATGCCTACTTTGAGAAGGATAACAAGGTTTCTGCGCGAGGATCTAAGGGGGACTTTATCTTCCGTGATTTTGATGAAAATGGTCTAGAATTCATTTCCATCATGTTTGAAATGAAAAACGAAGCGGATGGGACGGAGAAGAAGCATAAGAATGCAGATTTTTACAAGGAATTGGACAAGGACCGTCGGGAAAAGAACTGCGAGTATGCGGTTTTAGTGACCATGCTTGAGGCAGATAATGACTACTTTAACACTGGGATTGTGGACGTCAGTCATGAGTATGAAAAGATGTATGTGGTTCGTCCTCAATTCTTTATTCAGTTGATTGGGCTCTTGCGTAATGCAGCGCTTAATTCTCTAAAATACAAGCAGGAGTTGGCCTTGGTTCGCGAGCAAAATATCGATATTACGCATTTTGAGGAAGATTTGGATGCCTTTAAACTAGCTTTTGCCAAGAACTACAACTCTGCTTCGACCAACTTTGGCAAAGCTATTGATGAAATCGACAAGGCCATCAAACGCATGGAAGAGGTCAAGAAGTTCCTAACCACATCCGAAAACCAACTCCGCCTCGCAAACAATAAGTTGGAAGATGTTTCGGTTAAAAAATTGACCCGAAAAAATCCAACCATGAAAGCGAAGTTTGATGCCTTGAAGGGAGAATAGAAAGCAGTGGCAAATGAATTATTAGTATTGAATACTGAAGAAGTAAATGAGTCTGAAAATTTAAATTATGACGAATTAGAAGAACTATTGGAACAGCAATTTACAATGGAGTTTTCTAATCTCGAAAAATTAGAAATAGAATGTAAAGAAATTAGTTCACCAGATAAACTAGGAGATGTTATTTTAGATGAAATCTGGGATCAATTTGCGAATCAAATTGGCTTAGATATGACAAGTGATACTCTTCTTAAGCAGTATAATGATAATAACCCTAATGGCTATACAAAAAAAGAAGGTAGTAAGATACTAAAAGATACAAGGTATACTGATGCAAATAATGCTATGAAAGAAAAGCAAAAATCAGGAAACTTGAAGGATGAATACACCGGAAAAACATTAAAAGTAAATGAAAAAGCTAATTTAGATCACGTTGTAGCACGTAAACAAATTTTTGAAAATCCTTGGAGAAAGATTGCTGATATAGAAACTGCGGATTTAGCAAACAAATCAGAAAATCTTGCTGCAACAAACGAATCACTTAATAAAAGTAAAGGAGCAAAATCCAATAGTGAATATATAAAGAATAGAGAACTGAGGGAAAAAGAACTTAGGAATCAAGTTCAAAGAGCCAATGAGAAAATTGATAAGATGAATATCTCAGATGCCGAAAAGCGAAATCTTAAAGCTGAAAATAATAAAAGATTAAATGATAAATTAGCTGCCGATTCGAAGAAAATGCTCAAATCTGAAAAAACAGCGAAGAAAGCTATTAATAAGGATATTGCAAAGAAAGCTTCTGTAAGAATGGCGAACAAGGCAGGTAAAGATGCAGTTAAAGCTATGTTTATTGCAGCATTATTTGGGATGTTGAAGGAAATTATGAATGCTTTAGTGAGGTATTTTAAAGCAAAAAAACAATCTTTTGATACATTTATAGAGGAAATGAAAAAAGCACTTCATTCATTTTTTGGCAAAATCAAAGATTTTATTAAAGTAGGTGTAGATAGTTTTGTTGGAAGCATTGTTGGAGAAATTATCGGCGCATTTAACCAGAAATTACAAAAACTTCCAAACTTGATTAAACAATTATTTGGTTCTATCAGAGAAAGCATTTCTTATTTATCTAACCCAGAAAATCAAACACATTCTACAGCAATTAAGATAGCTCACATTTCAAAAATTATTACTTCTGCACTAGTAGGTGTAGGTGCAATGTTTTTAGGAGAATATTTTGAAAAGTATTTATTAACAATATCAGGAATGCAAACTCTAATACCATTATTAGGGACCATTGCAAATATCTTAGGCATGTTTTTGGCGAGTTTATTGACAGGTATATTAGGTGCTGTAATTATTAATAGACTTGATCAATTTATTTCAAAAAAATTAATTGAGGAAAATCAAAAGAAAC
>NZ_AJQY01000106.1:0-2081 GCF_000296875.1 Streptococcus sp. GMD1S
TTTAACTTATTGGTTACTGCTAGTTTGATGCCTGTTTCAAGAGAAGTTTCACCATGATAGACGGCCTTGAGGACGCTGTCCTCTTGGTCAATGGTTAGGTAACCCTTGATTTTCTCATCCTTGATAGCAGCCTGGGCACTGGCTTCATCCTTATAATCAAAGTTGATACCATTGGTACCCTTGAGCCCTTCTTCCACAGATGGCACAGTTGTTACTACTGCTATCTTGCTATTCTTGGCCATAGAAGACCCTTGGAGAAAGCCGATTCCTACAGATAAGGCTAAAAAGAGGAACGGCGAAATCACCATAAAGAAGAAACTCCACGACTTGACATGTCGAAGATAGGTTTCTTTAATAACTACCCACATATTTCTCATACTTCCACCCCTGATTCTAGTTTAAAGATTTCATCGATTGTTGGAGCTTGTTGGTCAAAGGTCGCGATGTATTGACCTTGAGTGAGGATTGGGAAGAGTTCCCTTCCAGCGCTCTCATCATCTAGGATCAATTTCCAACTGCCTTGCTTGGTCAAGCACACCTGTTTGACATGAGGAAGACTTTCCAGCTCTTCCTTGCTTCGTTCACTTGAGACAAAGAGACGTGTTTTACCGTATTGATTACGAACTTCTTGGACCGGGCCATGCAAGACCACACGCCCATCTCGAATCATGAGAATATCATCGCAAAGCTCCTCGACATTGGTCATGACATGGTCTGAAAAGATAATGGTCGCACCACGCTCTTTTTCTTTTATGATGACCTGCTTGAGTAACTCAGTATTGACTGGATCCAAACCACTAAAAGGTTCATCTAGGATAATCAAGTTTGGTTCATGGATGAGGGTGATAATCAGCTGGATTTTCTGTTGATTCCCTTTTGAGAGGCTCTTGATTTTATCTGTTAATTTCCCCTTAACTTCCAGTTTTTCCATCCATTGAGGGAGTTTTTCCTTGACCTCCTTAGCATCCATGCCTTTTAGAGTTGCCAGGTAGCGAACTTGCTCAAGAACTGTCAACTTGGGCATGAGACTGCGTTCTTCAGGCAGATAGCCAATCCGAGCATAAGTTTCCTGGCGAATCTCCTGCCCATCCAGACTAATCTCTCCTTGATACTCCAAAAATTTCAAAATACTGTGGAAAATCGTTGTTTTCCCAGCACCATTTTTCCCGACCAGCCCTAGAATTCGTCCTGGGCTTGCCTGAAAATCGACACCAAACAAAACTTGCTTGGAACCGAAACTTTTCTCTAGATTTCTTACTTCTAGCATCTTCCACCTCCGAGATATGTTGCACTTATTATACTCCTTTTTGATAGCCTTTACAACGATTTATGTCCATTTTATCGGATTATAAGTAGCAAAAGTATCCTATCTCTAATAAATTTAAGTGCTTCAGCGATAGCTTTAGTATAACTCATTAAAGACTTTCTGAGATGGCTTCCTCCTCAACTATCGCTTTTCTCTTCTGAACTGTCCTTTTGAAACTAAAAATCCACCCCGAGGGATGGATTTTAGACTATTAACGCACTTCTGCATTCACTTTTTCTTCGAGTGATGCTTGGATTTTTTCCATATAGCGTGCGACTTCTTCGTCTGTTAAGCTATCTTCTGGATTTTGGAAGGTCAAGCTATAGGCCATTGACTTCATGCCAACTCCCAGTTTTTCGCCTGAGAAGACGTCAAAGAGTTTGATATCTGTCAAACGTTTCACGCCTGCAGCTTGGATAGCGTCTACAACTTCTTGATGAGTGACTTCTGCCTTGAGGAGTAGAGCCATGTCACGACTGACTGCTGGGAATTTAGTGATTTCTACAAATGGAGCAGCTGGTTGAAGGGCAGCTTCGATGCCTGAAAGGTTGAGCTCAGCTACATACGTTTCTGGAATATCGTAGGCCTTGGCAGTGACTGGATGCACTTGGCCAAGGAAACCAAGAACTTGGTCGCCGAGTGAAATCACGGCTGTACGTCCTGGATGGAGACTTGCAATCTCAGCTGTTGCTGTATAAGTCACTTCTAGTCCCAAGCGAGTAAAGAGCGCTTCAAGGATTCCCTTAGCATAGAAGAAATCAACTGGAACTGCTGC
>NZ_AJQY01000107.1:0-2002 GCF_000296875.1 Streptococcus sp. GMD1S
GCCGCTCCAACTGGATACTTAGCAGTAACAGATATTACATTCCAAGTTAACTACGACGGAACTGTAACAGTGGTAAATGCTAGTGGAAATCAGGTTGAGTTTAAGGATGGTAAGTTAGTAGTAACGGACCAAACTGAACCAGAAAATCCTAACCTACCAAACACTGGAAGTGAATCTGGACAAGTTGCATTAGCAGCAGGTTTAGCTCTTCTAGCTTTAGGTGCAGGTCTTGTAGCAACTAAACGAAGAAAAGAAGACTAATCTCATTTAGTAGCCAATAAGTACAGTAAAGAAAGATCAGGGATAACCCCCTGGTCTTTTTTCTATGATTCAGAATAATGAAATATGCTAAATTAAACTATTTATCAGTATGGTGTATGACTATTGCTAGATTTCTTCTGAGTTTTACTTATATAAAATAGTTTGGATAATTATTAAGGTGTATCAAACTTATAAATAAATGGAATGTTTTGTGCATTGTTCCTTTCTGTTTGTTTAAAAGAGAAGTTGTTCGTATGTGTATACTAAACTTAAAGAAACTTCAGTCTGATGAAAGAATTAGTTTTTATGGCAGTAATTTTACACTGTGTCAATATTTTCAAAAGGCAATAACCTCATAATATTACAAAAAAAGTTAATTTTGTTTTATAATGAAACTAAAGGAGGTTTCTATATTAAAAATAGAACAAATATGATAAATATTGCACTTATATATAGTTATGATATATGTTAATATGATGTAACTTATTCAATAACCCTCATGGATTTCAACGAATTCGAAAGGAGATGAGTGTTGAGGTTTTATAATCATAGTTTGTCGTTTTAATGTTTTCGGTAATTTAGAAAGGAAGATTATGAAGAACAAGAAATTTTGGTTACCCATCCTAACTTCTCTGGCCTGTTTGCTAGGGATGATCTTTGCTCCAAATTCAGTTCAAGCAAAGGAACTGAAGAACGTTATCAGTAATATTGGAATTTGGGAGGTTGATAATGGTAAGTTTATAAAACCAGATGCGAATGGTGTTTATACACTTTCTCCTGAACATCATAACTACTCAAATTATAAATTCACTGTTGATTACGATTTGAGTGCCTATGATGGTAAATTAGAGGACGGTGATACCTTTACCTTTACTGTTCCGAGCCCTTTAACTGTTAGAAATGAAACTTTTGATTTAAAAGATAAGGAAACAGATCTCGTTATCGGGGAAACTCAAATTGTATCAAACGGGGATAATAATGGTGGTAAGGCAACTATTACATTAAAAAATCTGAAAACCTATCTTGAGAAAAAAGGTGGCTATCAAGTCCAAAACGTTAAAGGAAATTTCTTTGTTGGTTTTAGTTCTAAAAATGAATTAAGCAATGAAACGCTCCGTTTTGATAAAACGGAAACCATAAATGAAATCACCCATCAAATCAAGGTTAAAAAAGGTGGTACGGCTGATTATTCTGAAGGAATCGGTCGAGCTAATTTCAATAAATATCATGGTTTGATTTACAAAGAGGATTGGACATCAAAGGCTCTAAATAAGAGTGGAAAATACTTACACAGCTGGTATGTTCGTGTTAATCCGAAACAAGCAGCCTATAATAAAATTGAAATTCATGACTGGGTAGATCCAAATGCTTCACCAATGCAGATGATTCCTGAAACATTTAGCGTCACAGCAGGTTGGTATGATCAGTATTATTATCTGAAAGATGAAGTGGTTTTAGAAGCTGGTAAGGATTACCAAGTAAAATGGAATGATTCTTACACAGAATTTACCTTAACAATTAACAATGCATCTTCAATTCTTGCGAAGAACGGGAAACCAGCAGCATTTCGAATTAATTATAAAACAAGTGCTCCAGCTGATGGCACGCAAGTCCAAAACAATGCTGAAATGAAGGGTGATGACCAGATTCTAACATATGACGACTATAGTAATAAGACAGTCGTTAAGCAAATCGGAAACTCAGTCGTTGCTTCTGGCGGTACAATTCAGTTAGAAACAGG
>NZ_AJQY01000108.1:0-1970 GCF_000296875.1 Streptococcus sp. GMD1S
CCTGAAATCGGCACGATATCAGATGAATGTTCATGCCAACGCACCATGCGAAGTTTATCTGATAAAGACTCTGGTAGGTGCAAGTCATCCCCTTTTTCCTCAAAGGTCCACATCTGGTAAATGTCCGCTTTTTCATGAAAATCTGGATCCACATCCAAGTTTGGATAAATGGGATCAATAGCCTCACTGATCAGTTCTGTTCGCGTGGAGAGTTTGGCGTCATGACTACCAACCAGGCCGTACTCAATTCCCTCTTCCTTCGTCCAAGAGACATACTCCTCAACATCTAACTTCTCAATCTGATGCTGATAAATGACCTGGCCTTTTTTATCTTCTATATAGGCCCCATTTAGGGTTACAAAAAAGTCCGGCTTGAGCTCACGAATCTCTGGAACAACACCGAAAATACCACGTCCAGAGGCGATTCCTGTTAAAATTCCTTTTTCACGCAACTGTTTAAAAACAGTAGGAATTGTAGCTGGAATAAAACCTGTCTTTGACGTACGCAAGGTATCATCAATATCAAAAAAGACGATTTTAATCTTCTTTGCCTTGTATTTTAATTTCGCATCCATCTCTCTACCTCTTTTCCATCACTCTTTCCATTATACCATAAAGCTGATGAAATTCCTTTTTTGAAAAAAGATGAAAATCCTATCAAAAAGAGAGCTCGTAAAACTAGCCCTCTCTTTTCATCCTAGAACATCTCTAGAGCAATCATGGTAATCATCGTTGCATCA
Organism: Streptococcus sp. GMD1S; assembly: GCF_000296875.1. Classification (GTDB taxonomy): domain Bacteria; phylum Bacillota; class Bacilli; order Lactobacillales; family Streptococcaceae; genus Streptococcus. Next base: position 741 of record NZ_AJQY01000108.1, read on the forward strand.
TAGTAGTTGTCCAAAGGTAAATCTTGTGTGAAAATGTATTTATTTTGCTGAAGAAGTTTCAGATAGCCTTCTCCCTTGTCAGACGCATAGGTAATCGGTGCCAAGAAACTACCTGCCTGGTATTGATTGAGGGCAGTTCCATTCAAGTCATAACCAGCATAAATACGTTGCTCTTTCATAAAGAAATCCATCATCTTTTGAACGAGTTTTTGGCTTCTTTCATCCTGACTCTGAGACAAGTGATATGGCAAACGACAAGCGTTATAAGAATAAGCCCCATCGTATTGAGATTCGATAGTGTTGGCATCAACAAGGTGCGCCCCTGACTTCTCAGCCCAGATAAAGTCTGGCAAGAGACCCGTATCAGAATGAGAACTGATTTGCTCCAGTTGCCCAAGCATCTTATCCTTAACGTCTAACCACTGTTTGTTTCCAGTCAGGTCATAGAAAGATTGGAAATAGCGAGGAAGAGTATCAGACGTCCGCATCAAGTAATAATAATCGGAATCCTTGTTGGCCCAGTTCCCTACTGTCAGAACACCTGTCTCTTCATTGTAATTGTATCGAAGAATATCTTCTAAGATTTTTTTAGCTTGCTCTTGGTATTCCTGCGCCTTATCCGGCCACTGCTTGGCAGCTTCAATCAAAGAATAAGCGATGTAGAGATCTCCATCAGTTGCGTTTTGCTTCTCAACCGTTTCACTACTATTTGTGATCACTTGCTTCCAAGACATCAACTGCGTTCCCTCGATACGATGATTTTGGTAATAGCGATAAAGATTCTCAAAATCTGCTTGTGTCGCTTGCCCTTTTTGGGCTGCTAAAACCGTTATGAGCATGCCATAACTTTGGGCTTCAGATAGAACTGTTGTTCCCTCCGAATCACTCGTCGTACGAACATAAGACTGATTGCCTTTTGTAACAAGGAACTGCTGGCTCCATTGGCTGTAAATTCGATTACGCATCTCGATTTTAGTCCTTCCTCTTGCTAAAAACAAGGCTAAACAAAAGATAGAAAGGATGAGCACAAACCAGACATATTTTAATTTATTCGTTTTCATAGAACCTCCTATCCTGCAAATCGCTTGGTTTTAACCCACTTGGTTTCTTTTCGTCGGAGTACTTTATCCAGCACGATTGAAGAAATGGAATCAACGGATACAACGATAAACATCTGTGCATAAGAGAAATAGGCTGCCAGGGCTAACCAGATTTGTTTAGTTGTTGCTT
>NZ_AJQY01000109.1:0-1957 GCF_000296875.1 Streptococcus sp. GMD1S
TCAGACCAATTTTTCCGTCCAGTCATTTTTAAAGTGGATAACTTCATCAACTCTTGATAACCTTTAGTGGATAGGGCTAGAAAACGTAGAGAGAGATTCTCCTCATCTTTGACCAAGGTCATTTCTAAACCAATTAAAGGTTGAATGCTATGCTTACGAGTTGCTTCTAGAAAATGATAGGCTCCATAGAGATTATCCACATCCATGATAGCAAGGTGAGAATAGCCGTATTCTTTAGCCATTTGTACGTATTTTTCAATCGAAACCACACTTTCCATAAAACTATAAACAGTCTTGGTGTCGAGCTGTGCAATCATTTCTTCTCCTCCTTGCTTTCGTTTTACTACTATTATACCATTTTAAGCTGGATATTGAAGCAACTCTGCACTTTCTTTTCAATATCATCAGTTCCAAACTTCTTCTCTTCTTACTGTTAAATTCTTCATTTTTCAAAGGAAGAAAATATAAAATTAATATTATATAATAGTTTTAAATGTAAATTTAGATATATTTATACCAAACGAAGAATAATAAAGATAGGAGTTATATGCAGTTTTACATATAAAATTCTCTAGAAAAAGGCTTACTTCTATGGTATTTATTCAGCATTTTATAATAACTTACTAAATAGATATGCTGGTTTAAGAAATTTATTTCATTTAAGTTTATTTATTCCATTTTTCCCTCTTTTTTGATATAATAAATCCAGTCTGTTTTCAAAGGAGAGAAACATGCGTTTTAATCAATTCAGCTATCAACCAACCACTAGTTCTCAACGATTTGCAGAATTAGAAGGTCTTGGTCTAAAGCTGTCACCCCAACTGTCCTTAAAAAGACAGTTTGAAGACTTCATTTGTTGGAGTTTTTTCACTTATTCTGACACGGATTATGCCTTATCGACTTTGGCTGAGGATAAAGAAACAGATTTAGTAACCTTTTTCCAGTCAGACCGTGAGTTAACTGCGGAGATTTTCTACACAGTAGTTTTTCAACTTTTAGGATTTAGCTATCTTGTTGACTTTGAGGATGCCGAACAGTTTCGTAAAGAAACTGGTTTTCCTATTGTTTATGGGGATCTCATTGAAAATCTTTATCAGTTACTCAATACGAGAACGAAAAAAGGAAATACGCTCATTGATCAACTTGTTAGTGATGGACTCATTTCAGAAGACAATCACTACCACTACTTTAACGGTAAGAGCTTGGCAACCTTCTCTACTCATGATGTCATTCGTGAAGTCGTGTATGTCGAGAGTCGTGTGGATACTGATAACGACGGTCTCCCTGACTTAGTCAAGGTCAGCATTATTCGCCCGCGTTATGATGGACAGATTCCTTCAGTCATGACTGCCAGCCCTTACCACCAAGGGACCAACGATAAAGCCAGTGACAAGGCTCTCTACAAAATGGAAGGGGTGCTTGAGGTCAAACCGCCCCACACCATTGAACTTGAGGAGCCCAAGCTGAATTTAGTCGAATCTCATGGTCAAGCAGAAGTCGTCTCAGAAGCTGAAGAAAAGCTATCTCATATCAATAGCTCATATACACTCAATGACTACTTCCTCCCACGTGGATTTGCCAATCTCTATGTATCAGGTGTTGGAACCAAAGATTCTCAAGGTCTCATGACCAATGGTGACTACCAGCAGATTGAAGCTTATAAAAATGTCATTGATTGGCTCAATGGTCGTTGTCGTGCTTTCACGGACCACACGCGCAAGCGCCAAATCAAGGCTGACTGGTCAAACGGCAAAGTCGCAACAACAGGTATTTCCTATCTAGGTACCATGTCTAATGGTCTCGCCACCACTGGTGTTGATGGTTTGGAAGTGATCATCGCAGAAGCAGGTATTTCCTCTTGGTACAACTACTATCGTGAAAATGGTCTGGTAACCAGCCCAGGTGGTTATCCAGGTGAGGATTTTGACTCACTTGCTGAATTGACCTACTCCCGCAA
>NZ_AJQY01000110.1:0-1926 GCF_000296875.1 Streptococcus sp. GMD1S
AGCATGTTCAAACATGGACGTGCCAAGGTTTCGACTTCTTCTTGGTTAAATTCGCTTGGTTCGTTGACAATACGACCTTCCACATGGTTCACTTGGGAAATTGTTCCGCTGATGACAAATTTGTCAAAGACAATCATAAAGCTCAAGATAACGACTAAAGAAGTCACTTGGTTTTCTTGGTCATGTTGGAGTAACTGAAAGTTCACGTCTACCTTGGTTTCAGGAGCTCCATTTTCATTTTCCCATTCAAAGTTACGAGCATCAAAGTGATACTGGCTAACAAATTCTTGTTCTCGTTTAAGATTCATTTTTCTCTCCCATTGCTACAATTTACTATGCAATTGTACCACATTTTTATCATTTCATCTAGTTTTCTAGGCTTTAGTCAATTCCGATTTCATCTTTAACCACAGCAGCAATCGTATCTACATAGTAGTTGACTTCTTCTGTTGTTGGTGCTTCTGCCATGACACGCAAGAGGGGTTCTGTTCCACTTGGGCGGACAAGGATACGGCCGTTCCCTGCCATCTCTTCTTCCATCTTTTCTATGATTGTCTTGATGGCTGGTACTTCCATGGCATTTTCTTTCATGGCATTTTCCACTCGGATATTGACCAGTTTTTGTGGGTAAATCGTCACTTCTGATGCTAGTTGAGACAAGCTCTTGCCTGTTTCTTTCATGATTTTGGTCAATTGGACAGCTGATAATTGACCATCACCAGTTGTATTGTAGTCCATCAAGATAACGTGACCTGATTGTTCACCACCAAGGTTGTAGCCTGATTTTCTCATTTCTTCAACGACATAGCGGTCACCAACAGCAGTCACTGCCTTGTTAATGCCAGCGCTATCCAAAGCCTTATGGAAGCCAAGGTTAGACATAACCGTTGTCACGATGGTATTTTGAGCCAACTGGCCTTTTTCAGAAAGGTATTTCCCGATGATGTACATGATCTTATCACCATCGACGATGTCGCCATTTTCATCGACAGCAATCAAGCGGTCACTGTCTCCGTCAAAGGCCAAACCAATAGCTGACTGGCTTTCTTTGACCACCTCTTGAAGAGCTTCTGGATGTGTAGAACCCACATTCAAGTTGATATTAAGACCATCCGGTGTCTCACCGATAACAGTTATTTGAGCTCCAAGGTCTGCAAAGATTTGACGAGCACTTGTAGACGCTGCACCATTAGCTGTATCCAAGGCCACTTTCATCCCTTCAAGAGGAGTTCCAGTTGAAACAAGGTAGCCTTCATACTTACGTAAACCTTCTGGATAGTCCACTAAGGTTCCCAAGCCTTCGGCGCTTGGACGAGGAAGGGTATCTTCTGTAGCATCTAGCAAGGCTTCGATTTCTGCTTCTTTTTCGTCATCAAGTTTGAAGCCATCCCCTCCAAAGAACTTAATTCCATTATCAAGGGCTGGGTTGTGACTAGCGGAAATCATGACACCTGCACTGGCTCCCTCAGTTTTGACCAAATAAGCTACTGCTGGTGTTGCAAGGACACCGAGTTTGTAGACGTGAATCCCTACAGAGAGAAGACCTGCCACTAAGGCAGATTCTAGCATTTCTCCTGAGATGCGTGTATCACGTCCTACAAAGACTTTAGGGGCTTCTGTTTCGTGTTGGCTAAGAACATAACCACCAAAACGTCCCAATTTAAAGGCCAATTCTGGCGTCAGTTCTACGTTTGCTTCTCCACGGACTCCATCGGTCCCAAAATATTTACCCATTTTATTTATCATCCTTTTCTACTATTTTGTTTAGTCCTGTTTAGACGAGTCTGGTTTCGTTTCTGAACTCGTTGAAGACGAACTGCTGGTTGAAGAGCCCGTTGACGAGGTCGTTGACGAAGAACTCGAGCTAGACGATACTGTTTTGGTTGTAATTTTCATTGTAGTGTCAAATGGCATAATGACGCTTGG
>NZ_AJQY01000111.1:0-1906 GCF_000296875.1 Streptococcus sp. GMD1S
GATGCAAAGCTTGGGCCATAGTCATTGAAGTACTGACCTTGATAGTTGTATTGGAAGAGAGGCAAAGTCCACATCTTGGAATCCTTATTCAGAATCAAAAGTGGCAACATAAAGTCATTCCAGAACCAGAGGGCATTGATAATCAAAGTTGTCGCATGCATGGGCTTCAACATTGGAAAAATGATTCGACGATAAGTTGTAAAACGATCAGCCCCATCAATTTCTGCAGCTTCATCTAAACTATCTGGTATACTGATTTTAATATAACCAACATACAAGAAGAGAGTCTGTGGAATAGCATAAGTTAAGTAGAGTATTACTAGCCCCCACATATTCGCTAGACCGAGTTTACTCATCATAACTGTGATGGGAATCATAATCACCTGAAATGGAACAAATATCCCTAAGATCAAGAGCGAATACATAATTGCAAAGGCTTTTTTCTTGGACATATTTCGAGCAATGGAATAAGCTGCAGCTGGTATAAAGAAAGCCACTACAATCAATGATAACACCGTAATAACTGCTGAATTCCAGAAATAGCCTCCAATTCCATCCGAAATCAATCGTTCATAATTACTCAACGTAAAAGGATTGGGCAAACTAAAGAAATGATTCATGATATCCTTAGTTGTCTTGAAAGAACTAAATACTGTTACCAACAAAGGAACAAGTATAAGAATACCACCGACTATCAAGAGGACGTATTTCCAAAACTGATTCAATTTTTCTTCTTTTTTCATGTGTAGGACTCCTCTATTAGATTTCAAATTTCTTTGATAGCTTGATTTGGATCAGAGAAACAATTCCAATAATTAAGAATAAAATCAAGGCAATTGCATTCGCATATCCATATTGATTACTCTTGAAAGCATAGTTGTAGACTAAAAGTCCAAGAGACGTTGTAGCATTATTTGGACCACCACTCGTCAACGCAAAAATTTGGTCAAAGGCTGTCAAACCAGACTTAAGAGCCAAGATAAAAACCATTGAGATCGTTGGCAGTAAATAGGGCAATTCAATCTTCCAAAAAGTTTGTTTACTGGTTGCACCATCAATTGATGCTGCCTCTAAAATATCAGTTGGAATACTCTGAAGACCAGCAAGAAAGAGAATGATTGGCATAGCTACTCCTTGCCATAGAAGAACAAAAATAGTTGCCACTACCGCTCCGACAGGTGTCCCTAATAGACTCTCTTGTAAAAAACTAATTCCTAAAATTTTTCCAATCGTTGGAAGCCCATAGTTGAAGAATTGTTTAAAAATCAAGGAAACTGTCAAACCAGATAAAACAGCCGGGAAAAAGAACCAAGCTCTAAAGAAGGTCCGCCCCTTCATCTTAGAATTTAAGGCTCGTGCCACAACCATCCCAATCGTAATCTCTCCAATAATCAATGCCAGAGTTAAAATCAAAGTAAAGGATATGGCTGTGAAGAATTTCCCATCAATCATCAGTAATTTGTAGTTATTTAAACCAACAAATTTATAATTATAGGTCAATCCAGTCCAGTTAGTCAAACTATAGAAAGCACCTTGTACCATTGGAAAGTAAAAGAAGATAGCTTGTAAAGCAAGCGGGATGAGCAAAAATGTCCAACCCCAGTATTTATTTAAAAATTTTCGAATAGCCATATCATCTTAACTCCTATTCTAGTCCAAATCTGCCTTCATTGGATTAAAGAAAGCATTGAGATTGTTTGCCATATTTTTCAGATTTTTATCCATCAGGTAACCTGCACTTAGATTAAAAAAGTCTTCTTCAGAGTTCCAGCGTTGGCCCAACCAAACATAATGTTTGTCCGTAAAAGCCAGTTTAGAAATAGCTGCAAGCGCTGAATCTTCTTTTTCCTGTATACCTTTCACCGCAACTGGTGATCCATCTATATCATAGTATGACTGCATAGCT
>NZ_AJQY01000112.1:0-1848 GCF_000296875.1 Streptococcus sp. GMD1S
GTTGCGGTCGCCAAACAAGTGGCTAAGTACAATACCATGCGAGAAGAAGAGCATAGCTTTGCCTTGATTCGGAGTTTTCTAAGCTTTATGACGGGCTTGGGCTTAGTCTTTGCTTTGGTCTTGTATCTCTTTTCTCCCTGGTTAGCAGATTTGTCAGGTGTGGGGAAAGACCTGATTCCCATCATGCAGAGCTTGGCTTGGGCGGTCTTGATTTTCCCATCTATGAGTGTCATCCGAGGATTCTTCCAAGGGATGAATAACCTCAAACCCTATGCTATGAGTCAAATCGCCGAGCAGGTGATCCGTGTTATCTGGATGTTGATGGCAACCTTCTTCATTATGAAGATGGGTTCTGGTGACTACTTATCAGCCGTTACCCAATCGACCTTTGCGGCCTTTGTGGGGATGGTGGCAAGTTTTGCAGTTTTGATCTACTTCCTTGCTCAAGAAGGTTTGCTTAAAAGAGTTTTTGAAACACGGGATAAAATCAATAGTAAGCGACTCTTAGTCGATACGATCAAGGAAGCCATTCCATTTATCCTGACAGGATCAGCCATCCAACTCTTCCAGATTTTAGACCAGATGACCTTTATCAATAGTATGAAGTGGTTTACTAACTACAGCAATGAAGACTTGGTTGTCATGTTTTCTTATTTCTCTGCCAATCCTAATAAAATTACCATGATTTTAATCTCTGTGGGAGTTTCAATTGGGAGTGTCGGCTTGCCGCTGTTGACGGAAAACTATGTAAAAGGCGACTTACCGGCAGCAGCTCGCCTAGTCCAAGATAGTCTCACCATGCTCTTCTTATTTCTACTGCCGGCAACGGTTGGAGTGGTCATGGTAGGGGAGCCTCTTTATACAGTCTTTTACGGTAAGCCAGATAGTCTGGCCATGGGCTTATTTGTCTTTGCAGTTTTGCAGTCTACTATCCTAGGCTTGTATATGGTCTTGTCTCCTATGCTTCAGGCTATGTTCCGAAACCGCAAGGCAGTTCTTTACTTTATCTATGGTTCCATTGCTAAGATCGTCTTGCAATTGCCAACCATTGCTATTTTCCATAGTTACGGTCCCTTGATTTCAACGACTATCGGTTTGATTATTCCGAATGTCCTGATGTACCGAGACATCTGCCAGGTAACGGGTGCTCGTCGAAAGATAATCTTGAAGCGAACCATTTTGATTACCATCTTGACCCTTGTCATGTTTATCCTAGTTGGCTTCTTGCAGTGGCTACTCGGTTTTGTCTTCCAACCAAGTGGACGTTTTTGGAGTTTCCTTTATGTGGCTCTCATCGGAGGGCTTGGAGGAGGTCTTTATGGTTTGATGAGCCTACGGACACGACTCTTGGACAAGATAATCGGCAAAGCTCAAGCAGACCGACTACGTACACGATTGAAAATATCGTAAAAAGATTTATAAATAAAAGCATTGAATTTAACCTTTCTTTAACAGAAAGGTTTTTATACTACATTTTTCTTAAAAAAAGAGAACTTTTTCTAAAATCAAGAGCAAAAAATATGCTTTTTTAAGTTTTTCTTCAGAAATTACTTGACTAAATAAAACCAAAGCTGTATAATAAGACAAAACTTTTAAACAGGAGGTTCTGGAAATGAAAAAGTCTAAGGCCAAGTATCTGACACTTGCAAGTGTCGTGTTAAGCGCAGGTATCTTACTGAGCGCATGTGGAAATTCAAGTAGCGCTACTAAAACATATAACTATGTTTATTCGAGCGATCCATCTAGTTTGAACTATCTTGCAGAAAACCGTGCAACAACCAATGACATCGTGACCAATTTGGTGGATGGGTTGATGGAAAATGACCAATACGGTAACTATGTTCCATC
>NZ_AJQY01000113.1:0-1830 GCF_000296875.1 Streptococcus sp. GMD1S
AGTGACTATGCTGCCTTTAAAGAAAAAACGCAGAAAGTTATCGACCAGTTTGATGGACAAGAATCTTACGGAGCAACGATTAATGGGAAACTAACCGTATCAGAAAATGTTGCCGACCTTGGAGGAATTGCTGCAGCCCTTGAAGCTGCCAAGAGAGAGCCAGACTTTTCTGCTGAAGAATTCTTCCACAACTTTGCTCGTATCTGGCGCATGAAAGGTCGTCCAGAGTTGATGAAACTCATGGCTAGTGTCGATGTGCACGCGCCAGCCAAACTCCGTGTTAACATCCAGGTGCCAAACTTCGATGACTTCTTTACAACTTATGATGTCAAAGAAGGCGACGGTATGTGGCGTTCACCAGAGGATCGTGTGATTATTTGGTAAAGTAAGTCCCTAACCAAGTATCATCTTGGAATTAATGATTCATTTTTGAAGTTTATCAATCTGAAAATGCAATGCTATCGAGGTTAACATGAAGAAATTTTTAATGATGCTATCAGCTATTTTTTCAATTTCAGTTCTAGCATCTTGTGGTTTCATTAAAAACAAGAGTAATACAGAATCTTCATCTGCACTATCATCTGTCTCCAAAGACGATAAGACTAGTGTATCAACAGAAGCAAAGTCTGAAAATACTAGTGACTCGTCAACCAAGGAATCGCAATCGACTGCTGAAAATAAGAAAGAAACTAGACAAGATTTATATAAAGAAGTGATTGAACGCTATAACCACTTTACAGACCTTTTAAAACAAGGTAATAGAGAAGATTTATACAAGGAAAATAAACAAGATAAGATTGCTTCAGAAGAATATGGCCTAGTTTTCTCTCGAATGGATTATCATAATGCACCCGATTGGAAATACGCAATTGTTGATTTGAATAAGGATGGGCAAGACGAGTTGCTTATTGGTGATGAAAAATTTGTTTCAGCCATTTATTATTTGGAAAATCAAAAGCCTAACTTACTTCACACAGCTTATGTAGCTTCTGCAGGTGGTTTTCGCTCAGGCTTTGTTATTTACGAAAATGGTCTAGTCTCTTATGCAGACTGGCAGTCAACCCGTCCAGAAATGAACTTGGCTTTATATTCGTTTGATAAAAATGGAGTCCAGAAGATTAAAGAAGCAACTATTCAAATCGGTGGCAATGAAAAAGCAGAGCAAGTTTTAGATATCTCTTCTGAAAAGCTTGATTTGTCTAACATTAGTTGGAAAGAATTGAATCCGGCTAATTAGTTTTGAATTATTTTTCTAGTCAATATTGATTCTTCTGAGAAAATATTAACATAAAAATAGAAGCTACAAAAAAACCGAGGAAATTATCCTTGGTTTTTTGTTTGCTAGAAAAAGGGATTAAAGGTCTTTTCGTGAGCGATGGTCGTAGCCGGGCCGTGCCCAGGATAGACATCGTAGTTAGGAAGAGTGAAGAGTTGAGTCTGGACACTATGGAGAAGTTGTTCCATGCTACCTGTAGGAAGGTCTGTCCGTCCGATGGTTTCGCGGAATAGAACATCTCCGGTTAAGACTAGATGGGCATCAGGAAAAACCAGAGAAACACCTCCGATAGAATGGCCAGGTGTTGGCAATACCGTAAAACGAAACTCTTCGATCTGGTATTCCTCATGAAAGACATAGGTGTGTTCAGCTGGTTTGCAGACGACATCAGCCATATCATCATGACGAGGTAGGCCAGAGAGATTGTCGACTGGAGTGTAAAGCCAGCTGGCTTCACTTTCTGCTACATAAACGGGGGGATTTCCAAAAGTATCTCTAACCAAGTCCAGACTCATAATATGGTCGTAGTGGGTGTGGGTCAGGAGAATCGCACA
>NZ_AJQY01000114.1:0-1797 GCF_000296875.1 Streptococcus sp. GMD1S
GAGAGTAAAGAAGCCATTTTTCTAGACATCTATATAGATGAAAACAACCGTGTTCGCCAAGCTATGATCGAAGAACTGGATTGGGAAATTGATATGACCGACCTCATTGGTCAACTCTTTGCTCAGTCCAGAACTCTCGTTTCTTCCAATAAAATCCTTGCAGAATGGTACAATCCTGCCATCGCAGATGAGTTACACAGCTACTATTCCTCGGAGGAAGGCAAAGTCGCAAATCCATTTCATCAGTTTCTAGTTAAAACTTTTACAAATCGTATGCAGGCTGAAGGGTACTCGCCAGAAAAGATTCAAGATATTTTACAGGTTTATAATCTGTTTTACTATATGGATATGCATATCACGGAAAAAGATTTTCCAGATATTGGCAAGACCGTTGAAATACTTGCAACTTACTTCATTAAAGGAATTCTTAAATAACAAATATAATTTAATTATAGGTGAATTGGAGAAAGAGGAATGAACATGGAATTTAGAAAAAAAGAGTACAAACCGTTTGACATTTTTGACAGTGAATGGGCGGCAATAACGGTAGGCAACAGGGAAAAGTTCAATGCCTGCCTCGTGTCATGGAGTAGCCTTGGAAATATTTGGGGAGCACCGGGAAAAAGTAAGGCGACTGTAACCCTATATATACATCCGTCAAGATATACAGCTGAGTTTATTGATGATAGTGAATACTTTACTGTAAGCTTTTTTGATCCAAAATATAAAAAGGTACTTGCATACCTTGGAAGTCATTCAGGAAGAAATGAAAATAAAATAGAAAATGCCGGACTTATGGCAATTCCTATAGGTAAGACAATGGGATTTAAAGAGGCAAAACAGACTTTTTTATGTAAAAAGCTTTGTAAGCAACAGTTTGACAAGGAGAGTTTTGTACAGGAAATAAGGGATTACTATGAATTGTATCCAGATATCTATACTGACGGACATGGTGGCTGGGAACCTCATTTTATTCTTATAGGTGAGATAGAACAGATTATAGATTAAATGGATATGCTATATTTGATATTATTTACATAGAAAGGACAAAATTTTTATAAGAAGAATTGATTTTTTTATTTTTTGAAAATATATGAATGAACTAATATTATATTCATTCAATAATATAATAAAGGAGATTTTATCATGGACAAACAAGGAGTTAAAAAAATGAATGGATTAGGTATTACAGGAATTTCTCTTGCCATTATTGGTATTTTGATCATTATTTGGGGAGCTACACTACAACAGGTTGATTTATCAAACCCTGATTTTATGTCCTTTGCGACTGGAGGTATGATTTTGCTGGCTATAGGGTTATGTATGATTGCCGGCTTACCTGTTATTTTAAAAATTGCGGGTATTTGGTTGGTGGCATTGACTACCATGATTTATATTTACAGCCTACCTAATACTGATTTGCTTATCAAACTGATTGGCTTTATTCCTGTTATCGCACTGGCTACTTGGCTATCTTTTAAATTTTGGAAATGAGGAAAATAATGAAAAGAGGTAAAAAATGTTGATAATTATTATATCTATTCTGGTGGCTATATGCCTTATTTCTTGGGGTGTAATAACCTATCTTGGACGTAGTCAAGCTTTGTCTTTAAAATCCATTGAAAATTTCAATGGGGACCTTTACTTAATACATTTGACGAAACCTACTAATATGACATGGAAAGCAGGGGCTTATGCCAAGTTTACACTCCCTGATACTTCTTCTACTACTAATAAAAACGAAGCTAAGGGAGAGCAAACCAGTCGATGGCTAACTATTGCCTCCACACCTGATGA
>NZ_AJQY01000115.1:0-1783 GCF_000296875.1 Streptococcus sp. GMD1S
GAAGTTTCAGGTGGCGTTGCTGATACAGACTTGACCATGAACTTTGAAACCAGTCGGATTGGGAAAAAAGTCATCGAGTTTCAGAATGTTTCCTTCGCCTATGAAAACAAGCCCATTTTGCAAGATTTTAATCTATTGGTGCAAGCCAAAGACCGTATCGGAATTGTTGGGGATAATGGTGTCGGGAAGTCAACTCTGCTTAATCTCATCGCAGGAAGTCTTGAGCCGACTAAAGGTCAAGTTATCATCGGTGAGACGGTTCGCATCGCCTATTTCTCTCAACAAATTGAAGGTTTGGATGAAAGCAAACGGATTATCAATTACCTGCAGGAAGTAGCAGAAGAGGTTAAGACCAGCGGTGGTTCTACGACTTCCATCGCTGAGTTGCTGGAGCAGTTCCTTTTCCCACGTTCGACGCATGGAACCTTGATTGAGAAATTGTCTGGTGGAGAGAAAAAACGCCTTTATCTCCTCAAACTGCTCTTGGAAAAACCAAATGCTCTCCTTTTGGATGAGCCGACAAATGACTTGGACATTGCAACCTTGACAGTCTTGGAAAATTTCTTGCAGAGCTTTGCCGGCCCTGTCTTGACAGTTAGCCACGACCGTTATTTCCTAGATAAGGTAGCGACCAAGATTCTCGCTTTTGAGGATGGTAAGATTCGTCCTTTCTTTGGTCATTACACCGACTACCTTGATGAAAAAGTCTTTGAAACAGAGATGTCCAATCAAGTGCAAAAGGCAGAAAAGGAAAAAGTAGTCAAGGTCCGTGAAGACAAGAAACGCATGACCTACCAAGAAAAGCAGGAGTGGGCAAGCATTGAAGGGGATATTGAAGCCTTGGAAAATCGTATTGCTGCTATTGAAGAAGAAATGCAGGCAAATGGCTCTGACTTTGGTAAGCTGGCTACTCTCCAAAAAGAACTGGATGAGAAAAACGAAGAACTCCTTGAAAAATACGAGCGCTATGAATATCTAAGTGAGTTGGCATAATGGAAGAAAAAGTCATTAAACGTAGTCCCAAGAAAATCATTTGGAATGCCTTGTTTGGCTTGACTTCAGTACTTTTTTTCTTGCTACCTCTCTCTTATCTCCATTTGTACTCGCAAAAGGGAACTAAACTTCATACGATAAGTCTTTTATTAATACTGCTTGTCCTCTTTTGTGCTGGAGTAATCATTTATCAGACATACAGACTGTTAAGCTTGGATAAGGAGTATTTGAGATGCACAGTTGAGGGGTTTTACTACAAACCAAACCCAAAGAAACCCAGTCATTTCTATGCTTGGGCAGATGTAGAAGAGTTTTCCTTTTCTCGGATTCGAGGGAAGTATAGGGATTCTTATCGGATTGAAGTCTATTTTAAAAACAAGGAAAATGTGAAATCCCAATCCTTTCTAGCTCTGTTGAAGAGAAGGATTCTCCCTTTTCATCCGTCAGCAGATTTAATTATCCCGATCTTTCTGCTAGATGTAGGACTTCCTGAAAGGGTCTATGAGACTATGAAGTACTATGAAAGAGAATGGCGCATCGAGCAAAATCGCCAAGCTAGAAAACAGACAAAACAAGCTTCGAAAAGCAAATCTTCCAAACCGTCATAGTCTGTCTTTGCTTAAAGTAGAATAATCAAAAAGGCCCTATCCACTGGATAGGGTCATTGTTTGTCTTCTTTTTTAGTTTCCTGATGAAAGATATTTTGCCAAGTCTCATGGCGACGCCAGATACTGGTATGGACGATACCATCTAGCTCATAGCAAATGAGCTTGGTTTTCTGACTAATGGA
>NZ_AJQY01000116.1:0-1775 GCF_000296875.1 Streptococcus sp. GMD1S
CTCTTGCTTCCAAATGGACGACGGATTTTCAATGTCGCCATTCGGACTATTCAACTGTACCAAGAAAAAGCCATCTATGGAGTTGGCGGAGGGATTACTTGGGATAGCACTTGGGAATCTGAATACCGTGAGGTTCATCAAAAGGCGGCTGTTCTCTATCGTAAACAAGCACGTTTCCAACTGATTACGACTGGGAAAATCAGCCAAAAACAACTGCTGTTTGAAGATCAACATCTGGAAAGACTGACAAAGGCTAGTCGATATTTTGCCTATCCTTTTGATCCAGAAAACCTGAGACAAAAGATAGAGAAAGAGTGTCAAGTTTGTGATGTTAATCAAGACTACCGCTTACGAATTAGTCTCAGCAAATCGGGAGAGATAGAACTCAGTCGCCAAATCTTAACACCCTTCAGTCCAAGTTTCTGCAAAGCCAAACTTTGTCTGCAAGAGGCAGATTTGAATCAATCATTTACCTACTTTAAAACAACCCATAGACCACACTTAAGTCTAGGGGAACAGGAAATCATTTACCATAATGTAGCAGGAGAATTGCTTGAAACCTCTATTGGAAATCTGGTCTTAAAAATTAATGGTAAGCTCTACACACCTCCTATCAATCTAGGGATTTTGCCAGGAATCTACCGCCAGCATTTGCTGGAAACAGGACAGGCAGAGGAAAAAGTTCTGACTGTGCCAGACTTGGACCAAGCGGAAACTATCTATGGCTCTAATGCAGTCAGAGGCTTGTATGAGTTGGAAGTGAATTCTAAATAAACTTTATAAATCAAAAAATATAATGTATATATTGAATTGTTGAATTAAGTTTGATAAAATAAAAAGAAAACGATGTCATTTTATAGGAGGAAATGATGAAAAAAACAATTTTGCTGAAAGTGATTCTTACTGTTTTTCCAATTTTAGGTTTGTTTGCTCAACCGGTTAGTGCAGAAGAAAATATTCATTTTTCTAGTTGTAAAGAAGCATGGGAAAATGGTTATTCTGATATCCATAGAGGAGAGCCTGGATATTCTTCAAGACTAGACAAAGATGGTGATGGGATAGCTTGTGAACGTGCAAATGCACCTCGGGGAGTCTTTAAACCACGCCAGTCTAGTCCACAGAATAGAGTTTCTTCTAGTGGATGGGTTAAGCAGGATAGATATTGGTATTATTATTCTGACAATGGTAATCTAGTAACCAATTCTTGGAAAGGAGATTACTATCTCAAATCAGATGGAACAATGGCTCAGAGTGAGTGGATATATGACTCATATTACAAGGGATGGTATTATCTCAAATCGGATGGTTCGTATGCACGAAACACATGGATAGGAAGTTACTACCTTAAAGCAAACGGAAAGATGGCTCAAAGTGAATGGATTTATGATTCATCATACCAAGCTTGGTATTATTTGAAATCAGATGGATCCTATGCCCAAAATGCTTGGCAAGGCGCTTTTTATCTCAAAGCGAACGGTAAAATGGCACAAGGTGAGTGGATATATGACTCTTCTTATCAATCTTGGTACTACTTGAAATCAGATGGTTCATACGCTCGTAATACTTGGCAAGGAAATTACTATTTGAAATCAGATGGTAAAATGGCAAAGAATGAGCGAGTTGATGGTGGCAGATACTACGTAGATGGTTCTGGTCTTTGGAAACCATAAATCAGAATAATTTCTAGGAAGTTAATGCAAACCTTTGCACAAAATGGACGATTTTGTTATACTATATCTGTAAGCATTTTCAATTAAAAAGGAGAAGACGATGAG
>NZ_AJQY01000117.1:0-1763 GCF_000296875.1 Streptococcus sp. GMD1S
TCGATTGGTGAGGAACACCCATGGATTCAGCAACAGGTGGAAGTGGTACAAGAGATAGAGCATACTATCTAGTGGAATATATACTAGTTTATACCAAGTACAAGATAAAATAGCAAAAAAGGCGATTATCCAAGCGGAAATCGTCTTTTTTGATATTCTCACAAATACGATATCTTGTGGTTGGTGTAAACTGGTAGATAGTTCTCTTATTTTATTTATCAAAACCTTGTAAGTTTTTTTGGCGCTCTTCAGTTTGACCCTTGGCATCCAATTTATTACCATTGTAAACAGTGCTTTCCCATGATCCGTACATTGGGTTAGGGAAAATGATGAATTTCTCACCAAACTCTTTTTGTAATTCCTCTAATTTTTGGTCGCGCTCAGTTTCAGAGGTCTTTGAAAACTCTGCAAAGTCCACAAGATTGTCTCCTAGTAGCATGACTAAGTTGGTTTTTTCTTGGACTGCTTGTCTACGACCTTCTTTAGATTTGACGCCTTTTTCTAAGAACATGAGATGATCGCGGCTTTGTACAGGAATTCCTTCATTTTCTAGGTTTTTGATCGTATCATCTACCTGATCTATCGTGCGGTCAGATACATAGTAAATTTGGACACCGTTTTGGTCTGCAAATTGGAGAAAATCTTTAGCACCTGGTACAGCCTTGGCTGCGGCTTTTTTTACCCAGATATCCCAGTTATCTGGGGTAAATGCTGTTCCATCTTTGACATTTTGCGCTTGATAAGGGCTATTGTCTAATACGGTTTCGTCTAAGTCCAAAACGATAGAGTAGGGTTTATCTGTCTGTGTTTTTAGTAGTTCTTTCAAACGATCAGTAGCGACATTGTAACCTTGTAGATAGAGTGCCTTGGTCTCAGCTGCTTTTTGATACCAAAGAGTTGACATAGTATTTTCTCTTGAACGCAACTGATCATAGGTCATTGTAACCTGATTGTCAGATGTACTACTTTGTGTTGTCTGTGAATTTGCCGAATTTGTGCCACAGCCAGTCAGTAAAATGACGGAAGCAAGTGTAGAAGCAATTGTAATGGTAACTTTGGATATTTTCATAATCCCATCCTCCTAATAATAGTCTATTAATATTGTAGCGTTTTCATGGGATTTGTGCAAGAAAATATCGAGAGAAAAGAAATTTTTCAGTAGTAATTTGGTATTAGGATAAAATTATGTACTTAATTTGGGAATGAAGATGGATATAAAAAAATTCAATCGGCTTGATAGAAAATCTATATCAGTTCCTTTTTGAAAAATAGATGAAAATAAAGTGAATCTTTGAAAGGCTAGTAACATCAAGCTTTTCAGGGATTTTTTTCTTTATAGATATAAAAATTTTCAATCGAGTTGATAGTCAATATATATTGGGAAAAGGGGAAAAGGAGTGGTAAGATGGTTTCAATCCAAATGGAAGGAGAAAGGTATGGCAAGCAAAAGAGATTTAGTCTTTAGAGCGATTCGAGGCGATGAAGTGGAAAGAGTTCCTGTCGGATTTTGGTTTCATTTTGTAACACTCGAAGAAAAGGGGCAGGGATTAAATAATCCACGTATCTTTCAAAAAAGTGTTGATGGGCATCGCAGCTATGTGGAAAGGATTCGCCCTGATTTTGTCAAAATTATGAGCGATGGTTTTTTCCTTTATCCAAGTAATGTCTATAATCCTAAGATTGCAAGCATTCGGGAGCTGACTTCTATTGAGTCGATTGGTGAGGAACACCCATGGATTCAGCAACAGGTGGAAGTGGTACAA
>NZ_AJQY01000118.1:0-1739 GCF_000296875.1 Streptococcus sp. GMD1S
CGTCAGCTCTGGTGGGGTCACCAAATCCCTGCTTGGTACAATGCTGAGGGTGAAATATATGTCGGCGAAGAAGCACCTGAAGGTGACGGATGGACTCAGGACGAAGATGTCTTGGATACGTGGTTCAGTTCTGCCCTTTGGCCATTCTCGACCATGGGCTGGCCTGATGTCGATTTAGAAGACTTTAAACGTTATTATCCAACATCAACTTTGGTGACTGGTTATGATATTATTCCGTTCTGGGTGTCTCGGATGATTTTCCAAGGTTTGGAATTTACTGGCAAGTCGCCATTCAAAAATGCCTTAATTCATGGTCTCATTCGTGATGAGCAAGGACGCAAGATGTCGAAATCTCTCGGTAACGGGATTGATCCAATGGATGTTATTGATAAGTACGGAACAGATAGCCTTCGTTGGTTCCTTTCAAACGGTTCTGCCCCAGGACAAGACGTGCGCTTCTCTTACGAGAAAATGGATGCTTCATGGAACTTCATTAACAAGCTTTAGATGACAATGATGAGATTATAGTTGGAAAAATTGCCAAGGAACGCTTGGTGACTCACCCAGATAAGACGGTTTCACAATTCAAGCGTTTTATGGGGACTAAACATGAGTTGACCCTAGGAAATCGAGCATATAAGGCTGAAGAATTAAGCTCTTTTATCATTCGAAAGTTGGTAGACGATGCAGAGACCTATCTTGGAGAAAAGGTCGAGGAAGTGATTGTCAGTGTACCAGCTTATTTCAACGATGCTCAACGCTATGCGACCAAACTAGCAGGGAAATTTGCTGGAGTTCAGATTGATCGGATTATCAATGAGCCTTCCGCAGCTGCTCTTGCTAAAAGATCTATGGTAAACCAGGAAGATCAATCTTTTATTGTAGTCGATTTTGGTGGTGGAACTCTAGACATTTCAGTTGTGGAGCTTTTTGATAATATCGTTGAAATCGTGTCAATCGCAGGGGACAATCGCTTGGGGGGAGAAGACTTTACTGCGGCTATTGCTGAGGAATTTTTAGTCTCCAATCAATTAACCAAGGATACTATTTCCCGTGAATTTTATAGCAAAATTTTGGTACAGGCTGAAAAGACAAAGCTGGAACTGAATGATAAAGAAGAAGTGAAGATGACAGTGATGGACCAAGATCAGGAATACTCTTTAGACTTGAGCTACCAGCGCTTTTATGAGCTTTGTCAACCGCTGCTAGCACGTGTTAAGGCTGTTTTGGACCGTGCCTTGATGGACGCACGCTATAGCTATGTGTCTTCTGATAATTTTGTTCTTGTTGGTGGGACTTCGAAACTCCGCTTGGTTCAGGACTTTTTATCCTACTGTATCAATCAAATGGTGCAGGTATCTGATGATCCCGATCGGATGATTGCGCGAGGTTGTGCCCTTTTAGCAGGAATCAAAGAACGCCAGGGTGAGATACGAGATTTATTACTGTCTGATATTTGCCCTTTTACACTGGGGATAGAAATAGTTGGTGACCGCTTTTCGCCGATTATTGAGCGAAATTCTACCCTGCCTGCTTCACGCATCGAACAGTACTATACGGCTGAATTGGGACAGAGTCAAGTCAAGATAAAGGTCTATCAAGGTGAGATGATGAAGGCATCACAAAATCTGTTTCTAGGAGAATTAGAAGTTCCCGTCCCTGTGAATACTCGAGTAAATGAAGGTTTCACAGTTCGATTTACCTATGATTTAAATGGGATTTTGGATGTCGAAGTGAAA
>NZ_AJQY01000119.1:0-1663 GCF_000296875.1 Streptococcus sp. GMD1S
ATGATAATGAGTAAAGACAGATTAAGAAAAAGCTATAAACCATTATTCATAGTTTTACTATTCGTATTCATCACATTAGGAGGTGTTTTTATGTTTAGGTTGTTAGGGAAGTCTCAAGAAGAACGTCGAAATAGAGAGTATGAAGTTAGTTTGGTGAATGCGTTAAAGAATTCCTATGAAGGGATTGAGGAGATTAAGATTTCCAATCCTGATTATACAACCCCACCAGGTTCGTGGTCTTGTGATATCGAAATTAAATTTAATGATGAAAGAACTCTTTCATATGAGATTAATCATCATTTAAACTATAAAATCAATTATGGTGGCCGTCAAGAAACAAACGAAGATTGGCAGTATTTAGAAACTCATAGAGGGAAAACTTTAAAGTCAGTGAGAATTACTTATTCTGATAGCGAGCAAGGAGAACTATGATGAATTTCCATTATACTGATGAATAATTTAAACCAAGATTATGCTGTTTATAGTGTGAACGAAAAGTCTTCAAGGAGAAAAAGGAGAAAAGCTTAAATGAATATTTCCAGCAATAAAAAAAGATATATAAGACTACTAATCGTTTTGTTACTCGTAGCCATCACAGCAGGAGCTATTTTTATGTTTAGGTTGTTAGGGAAGTCTCAAGAAGAGCGTCGAAATAGAGAATATGAAGTAAGTCTGGTTAATGCGTTAAAGAATTCCTACCAAGGGATTAAGGAGATTAAGATTATGGATCCTTACAATAATGACAAACCGGGTTCGTGGTCTTGTGATATTTCAGTACAGTTCAATGATAGTCAAACTATTACTTATGGAATTAATCACAGATTAACCTATAAAGAAAACCATGATGGTCTTATGAAAGGGGATACTAATGAAGAAATTGATCAACAATGGTCGATACTTCAAAAACACATTGGTAAAACAGAATCTACAATATTAGTACGATATTCAAATGGTGAAACAGGAGAGCAATAATGGTATTTAATTATACTGATAATCAGTTGAATAATTTAACCCAAGATTTTGCTATTTATATGGTAAATGAAGAGTTTTCAAGTAGAAAAAGAGGAAAAGCTTAAATGAATAATTCCAGCAATAAAAAAAGCCATAAAAGGATACTAATCGTTTTGTTACTCGTAGCCATTACAGCAGGAGGTGTTTTTATGTTTAGTATGTTAGGGAAATCCCAAGAAGAGCGTCGAAATAGAGAATATGAAGTAAGTCTAGTTAATGCTTTAAAAAATTCCTATGAAGGGATTGAGGAGGTACATATAACCGACCCTTCATATGCATCAATTCCGTCTGATGCTTGGGGCGCAAAAGTTAAAATATTTTTCTCTGATAGCAAACAACTAAGTTATATAATCGCATTTAATAAACAAAATAACGAAATAAGAAGTAGAGATTTTCAAAATAGTTCTCGAAAAGATGATAATCAATATTTGATAAACCATCGTGGAATTACAGAAAAAAATGTAAAAGTGATTTATTCAAATGGTGAAACAGGGGAACAGTAATGGTATTTAATTATACTGACAAACAACTCAATGAATTAAAGCATGGGAAGAATGTATACAGTGTCAATGCTGAATATGCTGAGAAAAAGAGGAAATGATAATGAGTAAAGACAGATTAAGAAAAAGCTATAAACCATTATTCATAGTTT
>NZ_AJQY01000120.1:0-1652 GCF_000296875.1 Streptococcus sp. GMD1S
GGACTACTACACATCGGAAATGCCCGTACAGCATTGTTTAACTACCTTTACGCACGCCATCATGGTGGAACTTTTATCATTCGTATCGAAGATACTGACCGTAAACGCCATGTCGAAGATGGGGAACGTTCACAGCTTGAAAATCTTCGCTGGTTGGGAATTGACTGGGATGAAAGTCCAGAAACTCATGAAAACTACCGCCAATCAGAGCGTTTGGAACTCTATCAAAGATACATCGACCAATTGCTAGCTGAAGGAAAAGCCTACAAATCGTACGTTACAGAAGAAGAGTTGGCAGCAGAGCGCGAACGCCAAGAAGAAGCTGGCGAAACACCACGCTACATCAATGAATATCTTGGCATGAGCGAAGAAGAAAAGGCGGCTTACATTGCAGAACGTGAAGCAGCCGGTATCATCCCAACTGTTCGTTTGGCTGTTAATGAATCTGGTATCTACAAATGGCATGATATGGTCAAAGATGATATCGAGTTTGAAGGTGGCAACATCGGCGGTGACTGGGTGATTCAGAAGAAAGATGGCTACCCAACTTACAACTTTGCCGTTGTCATCGATGATCATGACATGCAAATTTCCCATGTTATTCGCGGAGATGACCACATTGCCAACACCCCAAAACAGCTCATGGTTTATGAAGCGCTTGGTTGGGATGCACCTGAGTTCGGTCACATGACCTTGATTATCAACTCTGAAACTGGTAAGAAGTTATCTAAACGCGATACTAATACCCTTCAATTTATCGAAGACTACCGTAAGAAAGGGTACCTTCCAGAAGCAGTCTTTAACTTTATTGCCCTTCTTGGTTGGAATCCTGGTGGGGAAGATGAAATCTTCTCTCGTGAAGAACTCATCAAGCTCTTTGATGAAAATCGCCTCAGCAAGTCTCCAGCAGCCTTCGACCAGAAGAAACTAGACTGGATGAGTAACGACTACATCAAGAGAGCTGACTTAGCAACTATCTTTGAGATGGCAAAACCATTCCTAGAAGAAGCAGGACGTTTGACTGATAAGGCTGAAAAATTGGTGGAACTCTATAAACCACAAATGAAGTCAGTGGACGAAATCGTTCCATTGACAGACCTTTTCTTCTCAGATTTCCCAGAACTGACAGATGCTGAGCGCGAGGTCATGGCAGGAGAAACCGTTCCGGTTGTTCTAGAAGCCTTCAAAGCGAAACTAGAAGCAATGACAGATGAGGAGTTTGTGACAGAAAACATCTTCCCACAAATCAAAGCAGTCCAAAAAGAAACAGGTATTAAAGGTAAGAATCTATTTATGCCAATCCGTATCGCCGTTTCAGGTGAAATGCATGGACCAGAATTACCAGACACCATTTTCTTGCTCGGACGTGAAAAATCAATTCAGCATATTGAAAACATGCTGAAGCAGATTTCTAAATAAGTAGGAAAAATATAGGGATATGAGCTCATCCTTTCTTGGAGAGTAAGAGAAGGCCCTTTGAATTAAAAATCAAAAGAGTCAGATAGTCTGGCTCTTTTTGATTGTCTTCCAAGAATTTGTATAGGATGGAAAAAAGTTCTTGACAAAGGGAGAAAAGAAGGTATAATAGAAAGAGTCGAAAAGCTCAAGGTCCGTTGGTCAAGGGGTTAAGACACCGCCTTTTCACGGCGGTA
>NZ_AJQY01000121.1:0-1634 GCF_000296875.1 Streptococcus sp. GMD1S
TCTGAAGTTACAGGAATCATTCCTTGTGTTGGTTCAACCTGCAAGAGGTTTGCTGGAAGGCCAACGTTAACAGACTTAATAGAAATACCAGCTTTCTCTTCCGCCTGTGTGATTGCGGATTTGATTGCTGAAGCAGCTGCTTCAATATCAACAATAATTCCGTCTTTTACACCTTTACTTTTGGCATTGCTAACACCAATTACATTTACTTCACCATCTCTATGCTCAGCTACTAGCACTTTAATCGAGCTAGTTCCGATATCTAAGCCTGTAAAAAAACCATCTCTAGTCATTACATCGCATCCTCTCTGTCTTCCAAGTTTCTCACTTCTATTTAATAACTATGTTTGGGCATAGCTATTCAAAGAATATTATAACACAAAAAATCCAATCGTGCTTAGTTTTTGATAAAATTCCTGCATGTTTTTTGAGAAAATTCTAGAAAAATTCTTCTTCTAAGAGATTATTTGAAGTTAACGTTCACAATTTCCTTTCTGTTTCTTAAAAATCCAAAAAAGAGAAGATCATTTTAGATCTTCTCTTGAATAAATTCTTCCGATTTTTGTTGTAAAAAATTTTCTACTAATTTCCCTGTTAAGCGAATTGCTATCACGATAACAGTCGAAACAATGAGATAATTTAAGGGCTGGCCAAAACTTCCAACAAGTGGTGGTTTGTTTAAAAATCCATAATCTCCACCTACAACTAAGTTAACAACCCATATCAAGCCATTTAAGGCGAAGGTAATCACCGCCACATTCTTCAAATCAAGAAGGGAAGGTTGATAGTTTCTAAACAAGTATAGGAGCGCATTTCCTAAAAGGGCAACATGTCCGATAATGAAGGACAAAATGGTCACGTGTGGAAATGGGTAGGGATCAAAAAGTGGGTAAGCTAGTGCTGCTGTTGCTCCAAAAGTTCCTAAAAGGGCGAAGTACTGTTTGTACTTGGATGTTCCTGGAATCAAGAGCATCACAAACATGGCGATACGGCAATGATAGAAGGGTAAACTTTCTGATAGGGGCATGAGATTGCCCCAATACCAGCTATACAAAACAATCAGTTGAACAGACTGAAGGATCTGAATAAAACGCTGGTAAGCTACTTTGTCGCGAAAACGATAAGAAGCATAGAAAGTAAGAGCCAATAAACATAACAAACCAATGTACCAGTGAAGTTCAAACTGGGGCGGTTCTGATATCTGTGTGGTAAATAATTTATCCCACAAATTCATATTCTATTCCTCGTTCATCTAGCTAGAGGCAGTAAAAAATTCACTTTCTCCAGCTTTTAAATTTTTTGAAAAAACTTGATTCTATGACATGCATAGAACACTTGCGTCTTAAATTCGCAACCTATTATATCATTTGTATTGCAGAAATGCACTGATTTGAAATCTACATTTTCATATGAAAATCACTAAACTACATTAGATTTTCTACCAACTTGGCTAGATTCATGGAGTTAGAGCCTTTGAGCAAGATTTGGTCATTGGCACCGAGTCTTTCCTTGACCTGCTTGACTAGGTCTTCAAATTGGTCCTCGTCAGCTGTTTTCTTGAAGTAGAAAACGTGACCTATTGGGAACATTTGACTAGCAAGTTGGCTTAATTCGGCAATGTCTTCTCCATAGAA
>NZ_AJQY01000122.1:0-1624 GCF_000296875.1 Streptococcus sp. GMD1S
CATGTGTTGCGAGCGTAGCTGCCTTCTCCTGTTAAATAATAGTATGACCCATAGTTATTGTCATAAATCCATTCATTTTTAGCTCTCTTCCCATTTGATTTGAGATAGTAATTACCTACCCATGCGTTTCGAGCGTAGCTACCTTCTGCGGTTAGATAATAATAGGATCCATAGTTTTTATCATAAATCCATTCACTCTTAGCCATTTTACCATCTGATTTAAGATAGTAATTGCCTACCCAAGCATTTTGGACATAGTTTCCCGAAGCATTTAGATAGAAATAAGAATTAGCTTTTTTATCAAAAATCCACTTATTAGTAACTTTAGTACCATTTTCATAGTACGATGAGCCTACCCAACCAGACTGAGCTGTAGATTTGGACTTATCCTCTTTAGGACTTGTATTTTTAGGTTTCTCAGCAGGTTTTTGAGCTGGTGTTTTCGGTTTCTCAGCTGGTTTCGGCGCTGGCTTTGGCGCTGGTTTTGGTTCTGGTTTCGGTGCTGGTGTTTTTGGTTTCTCAGCAGGATTTTGCGCTGGTGTTTTTGATTTTTCAGCTTGATTTGGCGCCGAAGTTGTATTCTCTTTTACAACCTTACCATTTTTAGACACATCCTTTTCTTGAGCAGAAACATGCTGAGCCGAGAAAGGAAAGTCTCCAGTTGTATCCGCAAATGAAATAAGTCCCAGTGTTGCAGCGGCTAAGCTGGTTACTAAAATTTTTTTTGATTTTTTCATAAAAATCTCCATTGTTTTTAATGATTTATACCTATAGTATACCATATATTTAATTTTGCTTTCAAATCAAATATTAAATATTAACAAATAAATCTAAAAATTAATTAAAAAATTTATAATTATATCACTTCCAACTCATACAAACCTCTGACTGCGTTACAGCCATAGATAGCTTCTGCTTGGTTCAGGTCTTCCAAAGTCGTAATTTTCTCTTTTACCTGTCCTGTTTCCAGCAAATGCTGACGATAAATTCCTGGTAAAATTCCAAGTCTGATAGGCGGTGTGTAGAGTTTACCATTAATTTTTAAGACCAGATTTCCAATAGAGGTCTCAAGCAGTTCTCCTGCTGCATTATGGTAAATGATTTCCTGTTCCCCTAGACTTAAGTGTGGTCTATGAGTTGTTTTAAAGTAAGTAAATGATTGATTCAAATCTGTTTCTTGCAGACAAAGTTTGGCTTTGCAGAAACTTGGACTGAGGGGTGCTAAGATTTGGCGACTGAGTTCCATCTCTCCAGACTTGCTGAGGGTAATTCGTAAGCGGTAGTCTTGATTAACATCACAAGCTCGACACTCTTCCTCTATCTTTTGTCTCAGTTCTTCTGGATCAAAAGGATAGGCAAAATAACGACTCGCCTTTGTCAGTCTTTCCAGATGTTGATCTTCAAAAAGCAGTTGTTTTTGGCTGATTTTCCCAGTTGTAATCAATTGGAAACGTGCTTGTTTACGGTAGAGTACAGCTGCCTTTTGATGAACCTCTCGGTATTCAGATTCCCAAGTACTATCCCAAGTAATCCCTCCGCCAACTCCATAGATAGCTTGGCCCATATAGAGTTGAATAGTCCGAATGGCGACATTGAAAATCCGTCGTCCATTTGGAAGCAAGAG
>NZ_AJQY01000123.1:0-1611 GCF_000296875.1 Streptococcus sp. GMD1S
TATGGCTTTATCACAACGACTCCAAAACCTCACTGGGCAAATGTAGACCTACTTGGTGCCCTTCGCCGCTACCTCAACGTACCTATGTATTTCACAACAGATGTAAACAGCTCTGCCTATGGTGAAGTGGTTGCTCGTAACAATGCTGGTGGTCGTATCGAAAACTTGGTTTACTACACGATCGGTACAGGGATTGGTGCAGGTGTTATCCAACGTGGTGAGTTTATCGGTGGTGTCGGTCACCCTGAAATGGGTCACTACTATGTGGCTAAACACCCAATGGATGTGGAGAAAGAATTTAACGGCGTTTGTCCTTTCCACAAGGGCTGTTTGGAAGGCTTTGCGGCTGGACCAAGTTTGGAAGCTCGTACAGGTATTCGTGGTGAAAACATCGAACTCAACAGTTCTGTCTGGGATGTTCAAGCCTACTATATCGCTCAGGCTGCGGTCAATGCTACTGTGACTTTCCGTCCAGATGTGATCGTCTTTGGTGGTGGGGTTATGGCCCAACAACACATGCTGGACCGTGTGCGTGAGAAATTTACAGCTCTTCTAAATGGTTACCTACCAGTACCAGACGTGCGTGACTACATTGTCACTCCAGCAGTTGCAGGCAATGGTTCTGCCACACTTGGAAACTTTGTCCTCGCTAAGAGTGTCGCAAAATAAAACAAAGAAACCATCCGCTTGGGAAACCAAACGGATGTTTTGTTTGATGAAAATGTTTTTGAGCCTTTCCTTAAGTGATTACGGACGGTAGCGACTTTCTTCGAAATTCCATACCTAAACTTTGAGCCTAATGTCTCAAAGTTCCCGAACACCTGAAACCATTAGATTTCAGGTGTTTTTATCACGACGGAAAGGCTGGGTAAGTCCTCGATTCACTATCGAAAAATAGGCATGATTTCCATACTAAAGTATATTTAGTATCAGGCTATTTTCTATTCTCAAAACATCTGCCAGAAGAAATCAATGATATAGGTCAAACCATAAGTATAAACCACTAGAGTAAAGGGCTTGGTCAGAATGATGATAATCATATAGCGTTTGAAGGTCATCTTGGTCAGGGCAGCCAGCATACAGAGAAAGTCAGCTGGACTGACAGGCCAGATCATCATAAAGATAAAGAACCGCTCGAAACGATTGCCCTTATCTAGCCAACCGATATACTTGTCATAGGTGCGTTTGCTGACGACGGACTGGACAAAGGCAGCTCCGTAGAGGCGCACGAGATAAAAGATAATGGCACAGCCAATCACGATGCCGATATAGTTATAGATAGTCCCGATGATGTGGCCGTAAATAAAGACCCCAGCCACTGAGGTCAAAGCTCCCGGAATGATCGGAACAACAGTTTGTAGGATCTGTAAAAAGATAAAGAGTGGTGGCCCCCAAACCCCAGCTTGCTGGATAAAGGCTGATAGGGTTTCCTTGGACTGTAATACTCCTGCCTGATAGGCCCAAATACAGAAAATCAAGGTGCCGACTCCCCCGACGATAGATGAGATATTGATGACTTGCTGAAGAAGGGGAGAAACAGCTTTCATTTGCTTATCCTGTGACATGTAAACTCCTCATAGATAGTATGATTCTACTATACCATATTTTGTG
>NZ_AJQY01000124.1:0-1585 GCF_000296875.1 Streptococcus sp. GMD1S
ATGAGTTGGTCATTTGGCAAGAGTTTGACCATTTCTTGGGCTAAGCCACCGCTTGCCCCAGTGATGATGATGGTACGCATCTCTATTCCTTTCAAAGTTTTGATCAATTTAATGAAATCTTTTTCCAGCTAAATAATGAGCATAGGCTTGATCAATGACAGGAGCAAACAGATGATAATCCTCCCAGCTACCTAAAAATTCTAAAGGCAAGTCATATAAGTCATTGACTACAAATTCGGAATAATCATCCATATACTGATGTTCATAATAGTCATTTACAAAAGCCTGAAAATCCTTTGTAATATCCATTGTTCCCAGTTTACCATCGCACCAGTCTAAAAGATAATCAACACCCAAAGTTTGCTCGTTTTTTAAACTTTGGAATACCGTTTCTTCATCAGGAAACATCAATTCTTTTGCATCATGCAGGATGAGCCAAGTAACGAAAAAACCGATATGATTCGCAGCCCAACGATAAATCTCCCGATAATCTTTTTGAGTTAACTCTTCTTTTTGTAATGAATAGCTGTGCAAGTAGTTGGTTAAGGCATTCTCAAAATACCAATCCGCTTTATCCAATAAACGATTTTCAACAGTCATCTTAATTCCCTCTCAACGAACTGTAACATTATAACTCAACCTCTTCCAAGTCTTTGACGACATGGACATTCTCAAAAATACTAGCTGCATCTTTCTTAAGCTGACTAATATCCTTTGATAGGAAGCGGGCACTGATATGGTTGAGCAAGAGGCGCTTAGCACTGGCTTCTGCTGCTACTTGTGCTGCCTGCATATTGGTTGAGTGACCGTGATTGCGAGCAATTTTTTCATCTCCCTTGCCATAAGTCGACTCATGGACAAGGACATCGGCATTGACAGCTAAACGCACACTAGCATTGGTTTTACGGGTGTCACCCAGAATGGTGATAATCTTACCTGGACGGGGAGCTGAGATATAGTCTGCTGCCTTGATTTCAGTTCCATCTTCGAGAACAACGTCCTGGCCGTTTTTGATCTTTCCAAAAAGCGGACCAAATGGAACACCAGCAGCCTTAAGTTTTTCAGCATCCAAGGTCCCTTCTAGATCCTTTTGCATGACACGATAACCAACGCAGAAAATAGTGTGGTCCAGCTCCTCTGCATACACAGTGAATTTATCGGTCTCAAAGATTTTCCCTAGAGAATCTTGGTCAAACTCATGAAAATGAATGCGGTAAGGCAGACGAGAGCCTGACACACGAAGGCTGGTTAAGACAAATGACTTGATTCCTTGCGGTCCATAGATGTCCAAATCTGTCTGCTCTTCATTGGCCTGAAAAGCACGGCTAGAGAGAAATCCTGGCAATCCAAAGATGTGGTCTCCATGCAGGTGGGTGATAAAGATTTTGCTGACCTTCCGTGGTCGAATCGTGGTTTCCAGAATGCGATTTTGCGTTCCTTCTCCACAGTCAAAGAGCCAAACTTCGTTAATCTCATCCAAGAGTTTCAGGGCGAGACTTGAAACGTTGCGGGCTTTAGAGGGCTGACCGGCCCCTGTTCCTAAAAATTGAATATCCATTCGATACTTTCTAATTAATCAATATAT
>NZ_AJQY01000125.1:0-1578 GCF_000296875.1 Streptococcus sp. GMD1S
ATCTCAGCTCTTGCCTTTGACCAACGTGGTGCTTTGAAACGCCTCATGGCTCAATATCAAACAGAAGAGCCAACAGTGGATCAAATGGAAGAACTCAAAGTCTTGGTTGCAGATGAATTGACAAAATACGCTTCATCAATGCTTCTTGACCCCGAGTATGGTCTCCCAGCTACAAAAGCGCTTGATGCTAATGCTGGTCTTCTCCTTGCTTATGAGAAAACTGGCTACGACACAACAAGCACCAAACGCTTGCCTGACTGTTTGGATGTTTGGTCTGCAAAACGCATCAAAGAACAAGGCGCTGATGCTGTCAAATTCTTGCTTTACTATGATGTAGACAGCTCTGACGAACTCAACCAAGAAAAACAAGCCTACATCGAACGCATCGGTTCTGAGTGTGTGGCGGAAGACATTCCATTCTTCCTTGAAATCCTCGCTTACGATGAAAAAATCTCTGACGCAGGTTCTGCAGAATACGCAAAAGTGAAACCACACAAGGTTATCGGTGCTATGAAGGTCTTCTCAGACCCACGCTTCAACATCGATGTCTTGAAAGTAGAAGTTCCAGTCAACGTCAAATACGTTGAAGGCTTTGGCGAAGGTGAAATCGTGCATACTCGTGAAGAAGCAGCAGCCTTCTTCAAAGCGCAAGATGAAGCAACTAACTTGCCATATATCTACTTGAGTGCGGGAGTTTCAGCTAAACTTTTCCAAGAAACACTTGTCTTTGCCCACGAATCAGGCGCAAACTTCAACGGAGTTCTTTGTGGCCGTGCAACCTGGGCTGGATCAGTTGAAGCCTACATCAAAGACGGTGAGGCAGCGGCTCGTGAGTGGCTACGTACAACTGGTTTTGAGAACATTGGCGAACTCAACAAGGTTCTTCAAACAACAGCGACTTCATGGACTGAACGTGTAGAAGCATAAAACAGGTATAGAAGAATCCCCTTTTGTTAAGAAGATACTTAAGGTTTTCTGACAAAGGATTCTGAAAATAGAAACTACAACCATAGATGGTGAGACACTCTCTATGGTTTGTTTACTTAAGAGAAATGGATCAAAGGAGAGAAGAATGAAAGCATACACAGAACGTGTATTTGGAAATCATGAGGGCAAGGATGTCTTGGCTTATCGCTTTGAGACTGACAGTGGCTACCAACTAGAAATCATGACCTATGGTGCGACCATATTGCGCTATGTCACGCCTGACAAGGCTGGGAATTTTGCCAATGTGATTTTGGGTTTTGATGATTTTGATAGCTATGTAGGCAATAGTCCCAAGCATGGAGCAAGTGTAGGTCCTGTAGCGGGCCGTATTGCAGGTGCGACATTTGAGCTCAATGGTCAGACCTATAATCTTGAAGTCAACAACGCTAGCAACTGTAACCACAGTGGTTCAACAGGTTGGGATTCGAGCTTGTTTGAATTGGTCGAAGTGAGCGACCATGGCTTGACCCTCTACACAGAACGTACAGACGGAACAGGAGGATTCCCTGGTAATCTCAAGATCTGGATCAGCTATCACTTGGAAGAAACTGGCGCCTACGAAGTCAGCTATAAGGTGACGACAGATCAGGA
>NZ_AJQY01000126.1:0-1573 GCF_000296875.1 Streptococcus sp. GMD1S
TAATAGACTTGATCAATTTATTTCAAAAAAATTAATTGAGGAAAATCAAAAGAAACTTATTTAAAGTTGTTAAAATCAGAAGTGAAGAAAATTGATGATTTAACAAATAGTACTTATGAATTAGAAGTAATTCTTCAAGATATTGTTGATAATGTTAAAAATGCTGACTTAGAGTTTATAAAACGATTAGGAAACTTAACTACTAAAGAGACATTCTCTACAATCAAAGATAAGCAAACTAGCATATTGGAATTATTGTATAAATATCTTGGCTCTAGAGTTATTGATACAAATTATTTGATTTTGAAAGAAACAAATAATAAATCATTTGAAGCATTAGCAAATGATTTAAAGTCATTAATAGGTTTAGAAAATGTGAAGAAAGAGATTGAAGATCTAGTCGCATTTAATAAAGTTCAGCAAAGTAGAGAAAAAATCGGTCTTAAAAAAACAAATAGAACGATGCATATGGCGTTTTTAGGTAATCCAGGTACTGGTAAAACTACTGTGGCTAGAATCGTTGGGAATATGTACCGGTCATTAGGAATATTAAGTAAAGGCCACTTTATTGAGGCAAGTAGAACAGACTTAATAGCAGAATATCAAGGACAAACGGCTTCTAAAGTTAAGAGATTGATACAAAAAGCCAAAGGTGGTGTATTGTTTATTGATGAAGCATATAGTATTACTGAAAACGATAAAAGTGATAGTTATGGTCGAGAGTGTTTAACTGAGTTAACTAAAGCATTAGAAGACTATCGAGATGATTTGGTGGTTATTGTTGCTGGATATGATGAATTGATGAAAAAATTTTTTGAATCTAATCCTGGGTTAAAATCAAGATTTAATTATTTTATTACGTTTGAAGATTATACTGTGGACCAAATGTTTGACATTTTTCTTTCACATTGTAAAAATGAAGAATACATTTTGCATGATTCTGCAAAAGAAACATTAAAAAAATATTTAGAATTACATAGTAACAATCCTGAAAATAAAAATGCAAATGGGCGATTTGTAAGAAATGTATTTGATAGGATAGTTATGAACCAAGCAAGAAGATTAGCCACATTATCTTTTGTTACAAAAGATAATTACATTACAATTCTTGAAGAAGATATTTCATGAATGAAATCAGAAAGCAACACATGAACGGTATTATCAACTTAAAAAAAGAAGCGGGGATGACCTCGCATGATGCGGTTTTTAAGCTGCGTAAGATTTTGGGAACCAAGAAAATTGGTCATGGTGGGACCTTGGA
This sequence comes from Streptococcus sp. GMD1S, assembly GCF_000296875.1. Taxonomy (GTDB): domain Bacteria; phylum Bacillota; class Bacilli; order Lactobacillales; family Streptococcaceae; genus Streptococcus. Next base: position 1,262 of record NZ_AJQY01000126.1, read on the forward strand.
TCCGGATGTAGTGGGAGTTCTGCCAATCGCGGTTGGCAAGGCAACCCGTATGGTCGAATTTATGCAGGACGAGGGCAAGGTCTATGAGGGGGAAATCACTCTAGGTTATTCAACGACGACTGAGGATGCCAGTGGAGAAGTGATCGCAGAGACCCCTGTTTTGTCGCTCTTGGATGAAACCATTGTCGATGAAGCGATTGCTAGTCTGACTGGGCCTATCACTCAGATTCCACCTATGTACTCGGCTGTCAAGGTTAATGGTCGCAAGCTCTATGAGTATGCGCGTGCAGGTCAGGAAGTGGAGCGTCCAGA